>CAZGCV010000001.1:0-28398 GCA_964524735.1 uncultured Candidatus Saccharibacteria bacterium
GAACCAGTCACAGCGCCAGCGACTTGAGCAACAGTGAATCGTTGCTGCCAACCGCCGCCAGTATGCAACGGAACGTCACCAGGACCAGTTTGAGTTGTACCGCGGGCAAACGCTTGTACAGAGATAGTAAATGATTGATTGTTAGCTGGAGTAGTTCCATCAAAAACTACTCTTCGTGCTGTAATATCTCCTTGAGTAAGGACAATATTACTGTCACTCTGTCCAGTTAAACCGGAAATCAATAATCTGTACGGATTAAATACAGGATCTTTACCATTTGATGATGTAGCGACTAAATCCGTAAAATCTATAACTAACTGGTAAGTAGAGTTTGGCGGTATAGTAGTAGTTCTTTGTCCATTAACTATTGCATAGACTTGCATATCACCAGTGCTTGGAGGTGCAGTAGTAGGCACTTGATTACCTTGAGCAGTTTGAGAGACACCAATTATCGCTCCGTTTAAAGCGCCTACACCAGCCTCTTTCAATACTTGTGAAGTAGACTTACCTCCAGTCAAAATATTTGTTAAGAAGTTACTAGCCACATCTGACAAGAAGTTTGCATAGAAAGGCAAATTTTCAGATTTTAACTGAGATGACTCATCAAAATGTTTTGCCAGGTAATTGTTAATGCTTGTTGCTACGAATTGCGCCGGAGAGTCGATTGCCTTACATATATCTATAATAGGACTATCGGAACGTTGACCTAATGCATTTGCATTTGCAATAGCCTGATCTGCAGCAGTCTGCGCGCGGTCATATTCTGCCTGAGTTGTCTGACCAGCAGCTAATGCAGTTTTCATCCTAGCAGCAACACTAACCGCAATATCTTTTTGCTGATACACCTGATCGTATTGAGTATCAATTTGCTGTTGCATAGCTAATGATCCATCACAATTACGAGGTGGCGCAAAACCACTGCTCTGTGATAATTCTGACTGAGTAGAAGCCGCAGCTGCAACTTTAGTCATATTAGCTTGATCAATAGCATTGAGGTAATGATATTGAGAGCTAGCTTCTGGTGCACCGTATGCAGCTAGACATTTCAAGAAATAATTTTGATCTCCTGGGTTAACACCCCCTACCCCACAAGCTGTTCCTAAGTATTCTTGAGCTTTGGAGTTAGCAAAGGATTGTACTGTCTTTGCTTTTTCTGGAAACTTTTCACTTTGTAACAAAGAACGAATCATCATTTGTTGACGAGCGTCTCCAGCAAAATTCTCATTGATATACTTCATGCTGTATACCTGAGTTGATACAGCGTCTGCATAAGCTAGATAGTCAGAGATCTTATATTTCTCAACCATCTTATTAACCATCTCAGTAGTCAAATTCTTGCTGACATTCAAAACAACTTTAATCATAAAAGCCTTAAGAATATCTTTGACACTTGCGTTCTGTTGTGCGCTTAAGTTTGTTATTTGTTCTCTAAGAGATGCGCTAACTTTTGTAAACTTATCTTGCTCACGAGCCAACTCATTGCTTAGTAACATAGTAGCGCCTGGAGCAAAACTAAGAGCTTCAACATACACATCCACACAAGCTTTAGCAGTAGTTGCTGTTGCAATCTTAGTACTAATCTTTGTTAACTCAAATGACCCACCACCAATTACATTCATAGCAGCGCTGGAAGTTGTATCTAAAATAGTTCCAACCGCATCAGTCGAATCTAAAGCTACAATGGTTGATCGACACGTGGCGCTTAAAGCTGCTCGTACTGCGCTCACTCCTACAGTACCGGTCCCAAAAACTCCGACTCCTAGAGAAGTGTTGGTATTTGCTACAGCAGAAGTCGTAGATGCAGTTGCAATGGTAGAAACCAAAGCAGTTGCAGCTGGTCCAAACTCAACTACCCACTGAGCCTCAACTTTTTTAACTGGTAAAAACGGAATTAAGAATCCGGCTACAAAAATTGTTAAAGTAAATTTTAAAAAAAAGTTTTTCATTTGCATGGCTTACAAACTGACCTGATATTTATTCTGAATCTCATTCTTACCCTGCTCGATTCTTTCAATTACACTAAACATAATTTTGCTAGTATTTTGAAAATTTGTATCTAACGTATTTGTAGCAAACGCATTAGCCATACTTGCTAAGCTCTGATAGTAAATCATTTTATATCTATGAAAGTCTGCTAATTCAGAAGGAGCAGTCAGACCTTTCAATTTAGAATTGATAACAGACACTTGTTCTTCTGTTTTTCTCAAAACCGATATATCACTACTATTTAAATTCGCCATTAATTCTACTGCTCCATTTTGAGACTCAACACCCAAAACATCTTCAGCATATTTTTGAACTGAATTATTATTCGTAGCAACTGTTGTAACAGTTATGGTATCTAACTGAGCACGAGTGAAAATATTATCTACACTTGGAATTGCTCCAATACCCACAACATCACCCAAGACCTTACCGCTATCTAATGAACGGTCCAATAATGCTAATTGTCTCTCCGCTTCTGCATCAGCCTGAAGATTAATTCCACCGTACTCTGACGCTATCTTAGCGTGCATATCTTCATATGTAATCATAGTAACTTCGCTATCTGCGTTTGCGAATAAAGCTCTTAAACTTATATCACTTTGCGCAACAAATAGCACGGCGAAAAACGCAACTGCTACCAATAACAGATGCGCATGTCCTGAAGTAAAACCAAGGTCTTTAAATTGTGTTTTTATTTCTTTCATTTTTCTATCAAGCGAGCCTAAATACTAATAAGTAAGAACTAGTAATTAGCAAGAGCTGCATACAAAGGAGTACCAATTACACCTAAAGAAAATGCAACTACAAAAAAGGTTTTTTTGAGTTTTTCCATGTTATTTGATTGTATTTTTGATTTTTGTTTCGGAAAATTTCGAACTTGTACTATAATTATAGCAGAAAACGAAGAAAAAATCAAGGCCTAAACTTAAAGAAAAACTAAACACGGAAAATTATGCTGAAATCTAAATCTTTATCTATTATTGTACTAGCTTTAAGTCTCACTACCCTACTTGCAGCTGGATGCGAAAAGAAAGAAAATACTCTTGAACGACCATTAGGAAATGAGCAAGGAAGTTCAAGTGACCCAAACACAAAATCAGGTGAAGTTGCTGGACGAATCGTCACTCTTCCAACAAAAAAAATTACTGTTGCTAATCAAGAGCTTGAAGTAGAACTTGCAGCGTCAGACAAAGACAAAGCACAAGGGCTTTCAGGACGCACAAACTTAGAAGAAGGCAGTGGCATGCTATTCGATTTCTCATCTGATAGTGATTCAAAGAAACCTGGATTCTGGATGAAGGACATGTTCATCAGCATTGATATAATTTGGATCAACAACGAAAAAATTATTGGTATAGAAGAAAACATTCCACTACCTCCAGAAGACTCTGACTTACCGGTTTACTATCCCCCATCAGAAATTACTCACGTACTAGAAGTTCCCGCAGGGTGGTCCAAAAAAAATAATATAGTTGTTGGTGAAGTTGTAACGCTATAAAAAAATTTAAAATAAAAAATCCGTTCACAAAGAACGGATTTTATTTTTGAATGAAATTCTAAATAGTCAAAGTGTCAGAAAGAGAAATCCATTGCTCAAGCGAAAGTGCTTGCGGACGAATCGTTGAATCTATTTTTAATTTAGATAAAGCATCTGCGACAACTTGCTTGTCCAATTGCAAATTATTTGTCAGCGTATTGTGCAGCTGTTTTCTTTTGCCGGAAAAGCAGGCTCTTAAAATTCTAAATAATTTCGCTTCATCTTTAATTTTATACTTTGGTTTTTTATGAAGCGTAATTTGAATTACTGCGCTATCAACTTTTGGCGCAGGATAAAACTTATGACCAGGTACAACACATACTACTCGAGCATCAGCATAAAGCTGAACTGAAATTGCCAGCAAGTTTAGTGAACCAAGTTCAGCTGCAATATTGTATGCAACTTCTTTTTGCATGAGCAATGTTAAACTCTCAGGCTTATGAGCTGCGTGCATAAACAACTGTACAATTTTTCCGGTAATGTAATACGGAATATTTGCAATAACTTTGTAAGACTTGTCTTTAAGTCGTTCAGAAAAATTAAAAGTTAAAACATCTGTTACTTCATAACTTAAATTTTTATGCTCTTCAGAGAGTGTTTCTAAGACATTAGTAAACTGCGGATCTTTTTCTATAGAAAGAACTTTAGCTTCATGCTGCAGCAAACGTTCTGTTAAATTTCCTATACCTGGACCAACCTCCAAAACCATATCCCCTGCCTTAACACCTGCTTCATCAATCATGTCTTCCAGAATTGTTTCGTCCATTAAAAAATTCTGACCGTAAGTTTTATTTGGATTAAGCTTATAATGCTTAAGTATATTTTTTAAAGTTTCTATTGTCATTTATTCGAATGGTTCATAAATATTATCATTGGATTCCGCAAAAATATTTGCTGCGTTGCCTCGTAGATGAATAGCTTCAGCTGGTAATGCGCGCAATATTCTTGAAGGCGGATTACTTTGAAAGCTGCCAAACATCTGACGCGATTGCGCATAAAGCAAGAATAGTTGTTTACGAGCACGGGTTAAACCAACGTAAGCCAATCTTACTTCTTCAGCTAACTCTTTAGGATCCATCAAAGTATTATTGTGCGGCAAAATTCCTTCTTCCAACCCTATGAAGAATACCACATCAAATTCCAAACCCTTAGCGGCATGCAAAGTCATCAAAGTCACACAGTCTTTCTCGTTCTCAACACTATCTATATCTGTAATCAAAGCCACCTCTTCAAGGAAATCTATAATCCCTTCTTTCCACGGAAGATGATCAAACTTAGAAGTTACACTAGCTAACTCACGGACGTTTTCCACACGACCTTCGCCGACATCTGTACCGTCGCGCAAATACTCTTCCATGCGAGTAGTTTTAATTATTACACTGAGCAAATCAGAAAGAGTAGCATCTTCCCGCAAAGCTGACGCAACGGCGACACTGTCGTAAAACTTAATTAACGAGTCCATCTGCTTTGGAGGCAACGGAGCTTGATTCAAAGAACTTAAAAAAGTTTCTTTGGCTTCTTCTTGTGGACGATCGAAAATAAAATTCTTAATGATTCCGTAAGATTTCTCGCCAATTCCGCGAGCAGGCACGTTAATTACACGAGCCAAACTCAACAAATCTTTTGGATTAACAACCAATCGTACATAAGCAAGCACGTCCTTAATTTCTTTGCGTTCGTAGAACTTTACACCACCAACAATCTGATACGGAATCCCAGCCTCTATTAAAACTTCTTCCATTTGGCGAGTTTGCGCATGGGTGCGATATAAAATCGCAAATTGATTCAAAGGGTCATGTTCAACAGGCAACTGAGGAACATCTGTGCCAAAACGACGACTATTTTTATTACCAGAATTAAAACCTTGAGAGTTCAAACGACGACGATGCTGAGCCAGATATTGGTCTAATATAGAAAACTGCACATTTTGCTCTGGTTCTGCATAATCATCAGTTTCGTAAGTTATTTCCCCGTCCTCTGCTTTTCCTGACACAATATCAATTATTTTCTTAGCAACATATACTGCTTCGGCACGGCCATCAAAAACTTCTTCAACAACCACTTTGTCACCATCGCTGTTATCTGTCCATAAAGTTTTTGGTTTTTGTTCTGCATTTAACTCAATCACTTTTTGAGCAGCAGCAATAATATTTTTCGATGACCTATAATTCTGTTCAAGCTTAATTACTTGGGCATCCTTAAAATCTTTTTCAAAATTTAAAATGTTAGCAATATTACTTCCTCGAAATCCGTAAATACTTTGTGCATCATCCCCCACTACAAACAAATTCTGTTCTTTTGCCAGCATATGCAAAAACATATATTGCGCCTGATTTGTATCCTGATACTCATCAACAAGAATGTATTTCCAAATTGACTGATAGTTCCTCAGTACTTCCGGAAAAGATTCAAACAGTTTAATAGGTAACATTAGCAGATCATCAAAATCTACACTGTTCTGTTTAAAAATAAAGTTCTGGTAACGAACATAAACTTGCTGAACCAGATCATGCATATAACCTTCTAAGCCAACATTCAGTTCAGCCGGAGTTTGCAGTAAATTTTTAGCTGAGGAAATATACGCTCTGAAAAGTGTTGGCGCATAATTCTTCGGAATATCCAATTCTTTGCAAATATCCTTAATTACTTTTAAAACATCGTCACTGTCTAAAATGGTAAAGGATGCCGAGTAGCCCAAACGGGAAATTTGCTGACGAAGCAAGCGAGCGCCAATTGAATGGAAAGTACCCAAAGCAGGTTGCCCAGAGACAGCTTTTTGACCTTTCTTCTGACCGCCAAGCAAAGCCATCATTCTGGTCTGCATTTCCTTGGCTGCTTTATTTGTAAAAGTCACAGCTAAAATATTCTCTGGAGAAACCATACCCTGCTCTATTAAATAAGCAATTCTATACGTCAAAACCCTTGTTTTTCCTGACCCAGCCCCAGCCAACACTAAAACCGGCCCCATAGGAGCCGTCACTGCTTTTCTTTGTCTGTCATTTAATATAGAGAGGTCCATCTATAATATAATTATAGCATTGACTGGTGTTCATAGCATGGGCTATAGAGATATGAAAATATGATGGAAATTACCGCATAAATAAGCGGAATGTGGAAAAAACATGGCTTAAACTAGGCCTAGATTGACGTTATACACCTATATTTCTTGAATCTATTTAGACGGCTTGTTAAACTATGGAAGTATTAAAAAATCACATTTCATTCATATTGAAATCAACCGAATTTTTGGTGGTATTGCATAAGGACGCTGGTAACGGATGGACAGGAAATACTGATCGAAAAAACGGTTTTCGCTTTTTATAGCGAAAAGGCCCATATATACATCGTTTGAACAAAACATCTAAATACCTTGCCCGTAAAGTAAAGACCTATGCTTTTGTAGGTCAGTATTTTTCTAAAAAAGTGCTTCATAATATAGTAAGCAAGCTTCCTATAGTATCTCAGTGGTATACCAAGCACTTCCCTGCTGTTCGCTTAAATTCTTCAATGAGTCGTCTTGAATATAGCCTTAATTTCTCTAGCGAGATTTTAGTGGCTGTTTTTGTTGTTGTAATTGCAGCTATAAACGTAGTTGTATTTAATCCTTTCTCTGATAAATCTCATCAGGATAAAAGCCTAGCTGCCTATCTACTTAGATACCACACTAATATGAACAATCAGCTGGCTACAAAACATAATACGGTCAGCACGACAATGAGTAACGGTGGGTTCATTAGCCAGGCTTTCGCCAATAATGACTCTGGTTCTGTATTAGGAGCTACTGATGTAAATACTGGATTGGTTAGCGAAGATGGAATTGAAGATAATGGCATTAACAAAGCAAACCCAGATAGCGTTCAAAAGCTAGTTTCTCGCCAAGTACAGATTTATGAAACCAAACCATTTGATACAGTTTACACAGTTGCTAAAGAATTTGGCGTAAGCACCAAAACAATCCGTGAATCTAACGGCTTGCCAGACCATGCTCTAAAAGCAGGTTGGTTCCTGGTAATTCCACCTGTAGATGGGCTTGTGCTTCAGATTACAAACCCTAATACAACTCTTACTGACGTTGCTGATAAATACGGCGCTGATATCAACAAAATTGTTTCTTACAACGGTTTAGCTGATGCAGAAGATATGGTTGAACCTGGAGAATACTTGATTGTTCCTGGAGGTAAATTACCAACTCCTGTGGTTGCAACCCCAGCACCAAGCACTTCAGGCAATACAGCTAAACCTAAAACCACAACCCCTTCTGTGCCTCGTGTAGCAGTTTCTGGAAACCATAGATTTGCTCCTGGATACTGTACTGACTATGTATCACGCCAACTTCCAGGAAAAATTCCTTGGGGTGGTAATGCTGGTCGCTGGCCAGCAAACGCTAAAGCATATGGAGCAACTGTAAACATGTCTCCTAAAGCTGGCGCAATTCTTGTAACCAATGAAAGTCCCGTTGGACACGTTGCATACATTGAAAGCGTATCTGGATCAAAAGTAACTATTAGCGAATGGAACTACGCTGGTTTGTACAAAAAGACTGTCCGTACTTTAGACATCAGTGACAAACGTATTAAAGCAGTAATTCACCCTTAGTCTCATATATTAAAACCTCCTCATTAAGAGGAGGTTTTTTATTTTAGAAGTTTCTCTAGCGCATCAGATACTGGCTTCATTTCCATTATCTCCTCTTCAGGAGTATGCAGTATCGCTGGCTTATTCGTCGTCTTACAAATATATAAAGCCCTAACCGGAAATTGAACGTGTGGCAAACCAAACACTGTATCAGTAAGGATAACTTCCCTTTTAGATTCTGATACAAAGTGAGAACCGTCTGGATTCAGCAAAATGAAAGACTCCATCCAAGCAGCATCTATTTCTCCGCCATTATCTCTGGCGATCTGTTTCCAAAAATTTAGCATTGAATTGGAAATTTGATCCTTAGTAAGGGTAGATTCATCACTGCCAGCTAAAGTAATTCTTTTAGGCGCATCAATAAGGCCTCTATCTTTTACCCAAAATCCTGTGTCATTAGAAATGATTGGCATATTTACTTTCCCTAAATAAGCCTTAGCTTTTATCAAAGCATTATCTGTTAGTGTAGCCCCATTTTCAACAGGAGAAACTTCTGTTAATCCGAAATCTGCAGGCGTATAAATTTTATAATCTAAGCCTAAGTTGTTGATTAAGTTTTTAAAACGTAAAATCTTAGCTTCATTGGAAGTAGCTAAAAATAATTTCTTACTCATGCATAAGTTTAATAAGTTGTATCATTGTAACAAAAAATCGCTTATGCAGCGATTATTTGTTTTGTTAAGGCTGTACTCGTCCGCGACCTTCTCCAGGAAGTTGGTCAGAAGTAACTTCTTGTCCGGTTAGTGAGATGCTTTCTTCAGTAAAAGTGTCTTTTGCTGTGAAAGTGATGTTTCTAAACAAAGTAATAGGTTGATTCACTAAATTACTAGTTGGCGTAAATGAAACATTAAACTTTAAAGTTCTAAGAGGAAAGGCACTGCCACTATGCGCAGTCAACTGTCCAACTGTCCAAGTAAGTTTTCCTGTAGGGGCATCAAATCTGACAGCCGCGGCATCTGAACCAGGAATCGAAGCTCTGTCAAAAGTGGTTCCCAATGGCACATATCCAATTAATACTCCTTCTCTATAATCATTGCTACTATTTCTTAAAGAGATATTAACCTGCAGAGTTGTCTGTTGACCAACACGAGGTGGTAATGGTCCAGACACGTGTGCAACACTACGTTCAATTGTCGATGGACTCGCAACCTTTAAACTCATTTCATTTCCTTCTAAGAAGGTTGCGTTTTCTACAGATTTAATTCGTGACTTAGTCACTACTGTAATATTTTTTGAGGAATCTCTCACTACAGGACTCTTAAGAGAAACTGAATACCTCACCACTCCTGACTGACCAGGCTCTAATCTTTCCAACTGAGGAATTCCTGAAGCATTCCAGGTAATGGTATTACCGGAAATCTGAGCTCCTTCTGCACGAATAGTTTCTGCATCTATGGCTTTTGAATCAAATTCGACTACAACGTTAAGTCCAGATGCTACAACTTGGGTATTATTCTGAAACTTTGCTTCGTATTGTAAGCTTTCACCAGGCTTGACTATGCCATTAGGCGCTTCATTCAAAAGTCTTTGTTCTATAGACAGCGGCTGTGATTGAATACTAGTCATGTATGTAGTGCTAGCTTGGGTAAAGAAGCTTCCTTGAGAATCAAGCGCTAAAAATTCAATTCTAAACACTGATGACTGACCAGGTCGCGTCCCAACAAAATTTCCATTGATTGTAATTTTACCAGTGCCGTTTCTAGGCAATGAAGTTATATTCCAAATATTCTGACCTAAACTGGGTTCCGGAGTACTAGAAGCAAATTTAAATTCATTTGGATAAACAAGCTGAACACGGGCACCATTAATGTCTTTATCAGAATCATTGCGGTAATAAATATCATAAGTAGCGGTTTGAACATTAGTAGCTCTTTCAGGTCCTGTAACGTCCAAAACAATATCCGCCGCAATAAGACGAGTTGTGTGAGAAGTTTCTTCTCTAAATTCAGAAGAAAAATTATCGAATTTATAGCGAAGACGAGCTACGAGTTTTTTATCTTCATTGATATTTCCAGAAGCAACAGCTTTAATCATTAATACTGCGTTTTGACCGTTAGCTAAATCTGGAACCGGAAAACGATTACCTGAACCATTTTCTGATGGCGGTGCACTGGAAACATAGCTCACACCGTTTTCATAAATTAATTCCAAATTCATTCCGACCAGCTTCGCTGAATCGTTATTAGTAATTTGAATTTTATAAATTATTTCTCCGCCAGATGGAGATGTAGCCGGTGCATCTATATTAACACTAACATTTGCGTTCTTAGTTGGTTCTGCTGGCTGAGGACGAAATGCAATAAAAGCTAAAACACCTATAATAATTACTCCCAAAAGACCGGCGAAAATATACCATTTGTTATTTCGGTAGAATTGCTTAAAACCGCTTTCTTTTGGCGGTTCAAACTGAGGATCGTTAAAATCGGAAGAGGAATTTTGATCATACTCAAAACTCACGTTATTACCTCCTGGCTGAGGCAATGGATCTGGAACAGATTGTGGTTTAAATTCTGTCATATATTCTTATTATATCATGCTAAATTCAAGAATTAGCCAAAAAACGCTGAGATTTAATCTCTCTTTCCAATTGATATGACACAAACCTGCTGACAATCTTGTAAATCTGATCCAATGAATCTTCTGTAGCACCGAAGTCTGTAGAATATGCTTCATTTTGCATCTTTAAAAAAAGCTCATAATTCTGGAGGGAAATAGGAATTGAATCTGCCTGAGGTTGATCTGTGAACCCACCATGATCCAAACTAAATCCAAAATTAGCAGGGGGATTTTTTAAATTTCTAATACCCAAACCAATGCTTAATAAAAATTTTATCTGGAATTGAGCAATGCTATGCCTTGCCTGATTCGCGCTTAATTCTGTTTCGTGCAAAAAATTAGCGTATTTTTCCAACTGAAAATAGAGCTGCTCGTTTGGTTCACTATCTGGCAATGCACGGATTACTAATTCAGATGCCATGTACCAAACACCAAGTTTTGCATCGCTTTCTAAAATCCCGCTATAAGCTTTCATTATTTGCCCACCAATCACTTTTCCAAGACCAGGATTCAATGCTCCGCTGCGACCTGTTAAATTTACGCGCGTCTGAAACAAAGGCTGCAGCATGGGCTGCAGCTTACTTGTTGGTAATTTAGCTGACTTCACTAAAGCGCGAACTTTCCCCTCTTCTTTTGAGAACAAAGTGATAATTTGATCAGCTTCACCATAGTCCTGTCTTTTTAATATGAAAGATTCCAAACTTCGTTCACGAGACATGCTATAAATTTACTTTGTTTTAATTTCTAAACGCGGACCATTCCCAACCAAATAGGTTTACCATCAACAGTTGCCTGAGTTTCAAAATCAGCTTCTACTTCAAGACTAGTTTTTACTTGGCTAACATAAGTCTTTTTGCGATCCAACATATTTGTGGCAATTTCAGCCAATTGTTCATCTTGCGTAGTGTAATACAAATCAACCAGTTCACCAATTTTCAAACCGCTCTTTTTACGCAAGTCCTGAACCTGACGTTCAAACTCGCGAGCCAAACCTTCTTTCTGAAGTTCTGGAGTTAAATTACAGTCTAATGCAACGGTTTCTGCATTTACCCAACCATTGCGGTTTAGAAGTTCCCCTACTTTTGAAACTTTTTTAACATTCAATTCATCAGCAAGAATTTGTTCAAGCTGAGAATCCAAATCTCCAACATACTGAAGTTCTGCCAAAGGCTGACGAACTTTCATATTGCTTTCTTTGCGCAAACGTAATGATGTTTCAACAACATTCTGTAAAAACTGCATTGACTGTTCGAGCTGAGCGTCTGAATTACTTACATCAGTCCATTTTTCCAAGTGAACAGAAAGCTTTCCTGTTAAATCTTTGTATAAATGCTCAGAAATAAACGGCATAAATGGCGCTAGCAATTTAGCAGTTTCTTTTAACACATAACCAAGAGTTTGAAGCGCTTGCTGAGTATCTTCATTACCAGCTTTAACACGATCACGACTGCGGCGCACATACCAAGTAGAAAGCTCAGTTACAAAGTCCTGAATTGCGCGACCAGCTGTTGGAGTATCAAAACCATCTAAACGTTCAGTGACGATTTTATGCGTTGCTGCCAAACGAGACAACACCCATTTATCTAAAGCATGGTTAACAGTAGGAGCTGCTTCAGATACAGTTCCCTTTTCGTACATACGGAAGAAGCTATGTACATTCCAAAGAATCATAGACAACTTACGATTTACTTCTGTTACACCCTTTTCTGAAAAGTTCAAATCTTCGCCATTAATTACCGGGCTTGTAAGTAAGTAGAAGCGAAGAGGATCTGCACCATACTGAGCAATAGTTTCCATTGGATCAGTATAATTCTTCTTGGACTTAGACATCTTGCTGCCGTCTTCAGCCAAAATAGTTCCAGTTGTCATTACATTTTTAAACGGCGCTTTACCGAAAATAATACTAGATACAATATGCATTACATAGAACCATGCGCGTGTCTGTGGAATATACTCAACCACAAAATCGGATGGGAAGCGATTTTTCAAAAGCTCCTGATTTTCAAACGGAGCATGCAATTCTGCAAAAGGCATTGAACCTGATTCCACCCAGCAGTCAATCACTTCCGGAATACGAGTCATAGTCTGTTGCTTACCAGCTGAAACACACTTTTCACACTTTAATTTAACTTTATCAATGTAAGGCTTATGCAAATCCAAAGCCTCCAAATTTGACGGATCAAAATTTGGATACACTTCATCAAAATTCACAGACTGTTCACGCAACTCTTGAATTCCGCCAATACAAACTACGTTATCACATTCAATGTCATCACACTTCCAGAACGGCAATGCAGTTGCCCAATAACGATTACGAGAAATGTTCCAGTCTGGAGCACTTTCAATTCCTTTTTGAAAACGTCCGTGCTTTAAGTGACCTGGATACCAATTAATATCTTCGTTGTTAGCTAACAGCTTGTCTTTTATTGCACTTACTTTAATAAACCAGGCCGGCAAAGCTGAATAGTATAAGGGCGTGCCACAACGCCAACAATGTGGATAGCTGTGAGTGAAAGGTAAAACTTTATAAACCAAACCTTTTTCTTTCAGTTCAGTTAAAACAATAGGATCAGCGTCTTTAAAGAATTTACCTTGCAAAGAAACAGGGGCATTCATCATGAACTCGCCTTTTTGATCTAGCATTTGTTCACGAGGCAAATCCCGCTGCTTAGCAGCTTCATAGTCTACTTCTCCATACATTGCGGCATTATGAACAATGCCAGTACCGTCTTCTACGGTTACATAATCTTCGATGTAAATTTTATGAGCAGTGTTTTTAGGATTATCAATAATTCCTGAGTACAAAGGCTCATAGCTCAACCCTTCCAAAGAACGAGCACTTACTTCTAACTTAATTTCATAGTCACCTTCCAAAACTTCCAAGCGATCCTTAGCTAACACATAATGCGCTCCATTTTGCTCAACCAAGACATAAGTAATGTCCGGACCAATATTTAGTGCAGTGTTTCCAGGCAAAGTCCATGGCGTTGTTGTCCATGCAATCGCATAAGTGTTTTCATCAGAAATAAAATCTACAATACGCTGGCGCGGCTGAATTTTAAATTTAACAAAAACAGAATTTTCAGTTACATCTTTATAGCTGTTATCCATAGCCACTTCAAAATTACTCACCGGAGTTTCACAGCGTGAGCAGTACATTAAGACTTTGTTGTCTTCGTAAATCAGGTTTTGATTCCAAATTTGTTTTAGACCCCACCAAACACTTTCTTGATAAGATGTGTCCATGGTTTTGTAAGAATTCTCAAATTCAGTCCAGCGAGCCACGCGGTCAACCATCTTACCCCATTCATTTGTGTAAGTTAGTACATTTTCGCGACAAGCTGCATTGAATTTTTCCACACCTATTTCTTCAATTTGTTTTTTTCCAGAAATACCAAGCTTACCTTCAACAATTGCTTCAATCGGCAAACCGTGACAGTCCCAGCCCCAACGACGGCGTACATAGCGACCGCGCATTGTTTGGTAACGAGGAATTGCATCTTTAATTACGGTCGGCAAAATACTTCCGTAATGAGGAGTTCCTGTTGCAAACGGTGGCCCATCATAGAAAATAAAAGGTTCAGCGTCTTTAGTTTGTTCTAAAGATTTTTCAAAAATCTGATTCTGTTTCCAGAAATCCAAAATACCGAGTTCCAGCTCATTAAAGTTTGGACCCATTGATCGCGGAGCTGACTGCTCTGCGTTGTTTTCAGTTGTAGGTTTATGTGTATCAGACATAGGATAAATTTTAGTTAAAGTTTAAATAAAGTTTTGCTTAAATAAGCAGGTTCTACATTTCCTCAGGCGCTTCAATGCCGAGTAAGTTAAGTCCATTATTCAAGACCTGTGCTGTTGCTTTAATCAAGCTCAAGCGAAAAGCGCGTTTGTTTTTATCTTCTACTTTTAAGACAGGTACGCTTTCGTAAAAACTGTTGAATGTTTGAGAAAGTTCAAACAAATAATTACATAACAGGTTTGGCAAATATTGATGCGCAGATATTTCTATAACTTCTGGAAATTGCTGCAGCTTTCGCAGAACCAATGTTTCTTGTTCTTGAAGTTCTAGTTTTTCTGATGCATCAATTTCTTCTACTTCACTCTTTCGCAATATACCGTGAATACGGGCATGAGTGTACTGCAAATATGGACCAGTATTACCTTCGAAGCTCAAAGCCTGTTCCCAAGTAAACACAATTTCAGTCTGACGGTTATGAGAAAGGTCAAAGTACTTAATTGCAGCCAGAGCCACTTTCTTTGCCACAGATTCTTTATCTACCAAGTCAGGATTTTTCTCCTGGATAATCTCCAAAGCACGTTTTTCTGCTTCTGAGATTAAAGCTTCCAAAGAAATAGTTGTACCCTTACGAGTAGAAATTGCGCCTTCAGGCAAACTCATGAATCCAAAATCCAAATGAGCGCTATCAGTTTCTGCGGAAAATCCTGCTAACTCTAAAACTTTGAATAGCTGACGGAAATGATGCGACTGACGAACATCAACTACATAAAGGTTACGATAAAAATCAAACTCTGCTTTGCGGTACATGTAAGTAGCGAAGTCTCGCAAATGATAGGTTGTAGCGCCATCGCTTTTAACCAGAATGCATCGCCCTAAACCATGTTCTTCCAAATCAACATAAATCTCTCCGGTTTCACCAACACTGATTAAGCCTTTTTGTTCAAACCCTTCCAGAACTCCAGCCATTTGATTTTCATAAAAACTTTCACCCAGATTATGATCAAAAGGTTGTATGTTCAAAATTTCTCTGTAGCGCTCGAAGTCATCCAAAGAAACTTTTACAAACCATTCCCATAATTCACGATTATCTACGTCGCCTGCTTCTAGTTTCTGAAATTCAGCTTTACCCAAATCGCGTAGCTCTGGCTTTGCTTCTATTTGAGCAGACATATCTACATAGAGCTTGTTCAGTTCAATTACCGGATCTTTTTCAATTTGTTCTTTGTTGCCACCTTTTTCAATGAACTGCTTGTAAGCGTAAAGTAAAATTCCAAACTGAACACCCCAGTCGCCAATATGTGTATCTGTTAAAGTTTTATATCCGACAAACTTTAGAATTCTTACAAGAGAGTCGCCTATTACTGCACTGCGCAAATGACCAACATGCGGCGGCTTTGCAATATTGTTTTGAAAGTACTCTACTATTACTGTTCTACCATCACCTGTTTCTGATTTTCCGAATTCTCCAGACAAACGTAAGACCTCCTGCAATTTATGAATCAAAAAATCTTCGGACAAAGTAAAATTAATGAATCCACCAGCGGATTCAATTTTAGAAAAACTATTCTTATGATCCAGATCTAGTAATTTCGTTGCAAGCGCAGAAGCAAACTCCATTGGCGTTGCCGCAGGCGCTTCATTAAATTTTTTAAACAGCACCATTGCTGCATTCGTCGCATAATCTCCAAAGCCAGGCTTTGGATAAGACACGTCAAAAACACCGGAGCTCAAAACGGCTTCGGCTTCATTTGGACTTATTTGCTGTACAGCTTGTTCCAAAAGCTCGGAAATATATGCTTTCATAAGGGAATTATAACATAAAAACACGCTTTGATAACATCACAAAACAAGGTAAAATATAGTTATGAAGTCCATAGCTTTCAACAAACGAGCAAAATTTGATTATGACATCAAAGACACCTTTGATGCTGGTTTAGTATTGTCTGGACCAGAAGTTAAATCTGCCAAAGAAGGCAATGTTTCGCTTACTGGCAGCTATGTAAAAGTTAATGCGCGAGGCGCTCAGCTAGTCGGCGCTCATATTGGTTCATACAAATACGCGCCGATTGAAGGTTATGATCCAATCCAACCTAGAAGCCTGCTTCTGAAACAAGCGGAAATTAATCAGTTAATTGGAAAAGAAAAAGGCGTGACGATCGTTCCAATGGAATTATTCATTGGGAACCGCGGATTAGTAAAACTAAAAATTGGCGTAGGACGCGGACGAAAAAAAGAAGACAAACGTGAATATATTAAAACCCGGGACAGCAAACGAGAAATCAAAAAGTTTATATAAAATTTATTCAGAATTGAAAAGGGCTGTGCTAAGAATTAATTATGCACAAACTTCCTATGTACCCCACCTCAAATCAAGATCAAAAAGCAAAATTTAATAAAGACGCTGTCTACTTAATTGTAATTGCCTTGCTCATTGCAGCGTGCGGGCAATTTTATTATACCTATCATTACAAACCACAAGCAGCGAGAGACGTTACCATTTACTACAACCAGGATCATCAGGTTAATGTTGAAGTAATCCGAGCAATTCAGGATGCAGACAAGTTCGTTTATTTTGCAATTTACACTTTCACAAGAGATGATATTCGCGATGCCTTGCTTGCCGCAAAGTATAGAGGCTTAGAAGTGCGCGGGATTATGGACAAAAAACAATCAAATGCAATTGAACAGCAGAGAGCAATTGTCCGCGAGTTGGAAAAAGCAGGTATTCCCGTCATATTCAATGACCATAGCTATATAATGCATCTCAAAACAGTTGTTACAGACAAAAGTTTTGTTTCAGGTTCTTACAACTGGACAGCTTCAGGTACAAATTTAAATGATGAAATAATAGAAGTTGGTCGGGACGAGGATCTGCGCAGTCAGTATGAATATATGATCAAAGACATAATTGGTAGATATGAAGCTGTATCTGACAGCAAATAGATATCAACATAAAATCTTCAGATTTGCTGTGATATACTTAATCCATGAATGACATTTCATTAGTTGATATTTTCTTTATCATAACTGGATCTGCGGTAATAATTATCGCGATTCTGCTGGCTATTGCGACAATCTATCTGATTGCTTTTGTTCGAACAATCAGAACTGTTGCAAAAACAGCACAGCGTGCAACAGAAATAGTTTCAGAAGATATTTCTGATTTACGTAAAAATATCAAAGAGAACGGCGTGAGTCTTGGTGCAATAGCAAAATTCGCCAACAACATCCGCAAAGGCACATCAAAAAAATAATTAAAAATATGAAGAAAACACAAAAGAAAGCATTAGCAGTTGGCGCAGGCCTTGCTGCTGTAGCAGCTGCGGCTGCTGGCGTTTATATGTTTACAGGCAAAAACGCAAAGAACCGCAAAAAGGTATCTAAATGGGTTGGTGACATGCAAAAAGATGTAGTTACTGAACTTAATAAAGCTGGTAAAGCAACAAAAGCTACTTACAGCAAAGTAGTAGATACTGTTTCTAAAAACTACAAAGGCTTAAAGAACGTTAGCACAGAAGAACTTGCGATGGTGGCAGCTGAACTAAAAAACAGCTGGGATCATATTAGCGAAGAATTAGGCAATGCTTCCAAAACTGTGAAGCGCGTTGTACCTAAAGCTGCTAAAACAATTGCTAAGAAAGTAAACGTTGGTACTGCTAAGAAGGTAGTTAAAAAAGCAACAAAGAAAGTTGCTAAAAAAGCAAAACGTTAATTTATATAAAAAACTCCTCGTAAAAAATGAGGAGTTTTTTTGATGATCTGAATGCCAGGCACAATAATTACTCTCTTGAGTTTTTAGATTTTTTAGGAAAGCGTTTTACAGCTGGAAAGAATTTTCTAGTTTCTTTCTGCTGTTTGGTTTGAACATCTTTTTCTTGAGAAGATATTTGTTCTTCTTTTTTATCAGCCTGTGGCATTGTTTGAGCCATCTTTGCAAACGACATATTGATCCTCCTGAGATTTTAGTATTCGTAAAGCTTTAAAATTATAACATGCTGTTATACATATATTGACAAAAAAGCATTTTTATAGTAAAATAAATTTACTCAAATCATGAGTGCATTCATGGGGATGCCGGATTTTGACAGGACTTTACCATCGTTTTATATGCAAGACGAGCTACGCCTGGAAGCTCGATAATCTACCTGGCATCAATATATGCTAACGCATTTGAAAAGGTAAAAGCTGCATTTCGTAATGCAGAACTTGCGCCTGCTTTCGCTTAATATTTAGGTGATAGCCTGACACTTGATTTTCTTCGGATCAAGATTCGTCAGCTTATTTTTAAGATATAGTTTCTGTGCCTGATATACGTGCTGAAACCGAATATTTTGTATATCGCCTAGTGTTCTTCGTTGTCCGTTGGTTAGGACGCTAGTATTTTAACGGACTAATCTTGTGAACAATGATTCGTGCAGTTAGTTTTGGACGCGGGTTTAACTCCCGCCATCTCCACCAAATTATAAAAGTTTAAACAAACTGATAAAACACCTTTATTATACTTGGGTGTTTTTTAGTTTTCCAAAAATGATATAATCTAATCATGAAAGAAGCACAGCCTACAAAAAATGGCGGACAATATCAATTTACAATAAACCAAAACTACGAAGACTACTCTAGTGGCCGTGTTTTATATAGTGCAACAGGTGCAACCAACTTCCCTGTCAGGCTTGTAAGTGAAATGTTCCAACGTGCAAAACATTATTTAATCGAAAGTAATGTAAATACTCCGTATACACTATACGACCCATTTTGTGGAACTGGCTACTCACTCACAGTTCTTGGTTTACTCCACGGGCAAGATATAAAATCCATATATGCCTCCGATACAAATCAAAACGCTTTAGAAGTTGCGAGTAAGAATTTGTCACTTTTAAATGAAAAAGGTTTAAATACTCGCAAAAAAGAGTTGCAATCACTTTTCAAAAATTATAAAAAAAGTTCTCATAAAGAAGCACTGGAAAGCCTTGCAAAATTAGAAAATAATATTTCTAATAAGAAAATCTCTGTAAAAATTCATCCTTACAACATATTACAAGAAGATGATTTTCCTTTTGATATGTCAAAAGTGAATTTAATAATTACTGATTTGCCTTACAACAAACTAGCTAAATGGGAAGGGGCAAAAACTGACGAAAATCCGACCCAAGAGTTTTTAAATAAGATCAGAGATTATATTTCTCCAAAATCAATAATTGCTATTAGCACAAACAAAAAGCAAAAAGTTACGTTTGAAGGCTTTAGCAAAATAAAAACGTTTAAGATTGGAGTACGAAAAATATTGTTTTTAAAAGTTAGTTGAAATTAGAAATATTATAGTTTGCTACACATTCAGCTGAGCTCCACCAAATATCAAAAGCTTAAAAATTTCCAAGAACACCTCAAACCCATTAAGGTGTTTTATTTTATCGATTATTAATGTATTGACTTAACTGCCATAGTCATTTAATATGATGGTTCGTAATAATTACACAATAAATGGAGGATTTTATGGGAAACAATTATAAATGCACAAAATGTGGCACGACAGAATGCAAAATGTGGAAGGAACGCAGCTCTCTATTCTTATATTGCGCCTTATGCGCCGGTAAAAAAGAAAGCGTGGATGTCTCAAGCATCAATAAAGATGGCATGATCTTAAAAAACGGAGAATTAACCAATCAAATTGGTTACATGTTCCCTGCTATACCTGTAGATGAACAGTCAACCAGATTCTACGCTTATAGCTTTACACCTATGAAAAAAATAGAAGAATGGAAAAAATTACCATCTCTACCACAAGAAGCTGCTAGCACCGCATCTAACTAAATATGCAAAATTAAAAGGTTGTGTGAAATAAATTTTCACCAACCTTTTTTATTTGCCTAAGCAGCAATGAGTTCATTAGAACTATAAATCCTAGGGTTAGCCTTTTTCCCTAAAAGTTTTCTCATGTGCAATCTCGCCTTATGCAATTGAGATTTGCTAGTTCCAATACTACAACCCAAAATGCACGCAACCTCTTCATGTTCATAACCTTCTATATCGTGAAGAGTAAAAACATTTTTGTATCCATTAGGTAAAAGATCTAAAGCTCGACCTAGATTCATATTGTCAACGAAACCCGATTCAGGGCTTAAGTCGACTATTTTCAGTAATGCTTGGTCTTGCGATGGCAATTCATCAATTCCTACAAATTCGGTTTTGACATGTTTTTTACGTAAATACATCAAAACCTCATTTACAGTAAGTCGATAGAGCCAAGTTGAAAATTTAGCTTTACCCTTAAAGCTTCCGATCTTCCGATAAAGATTTACAAATACATCCTGAGTAAGATCTTCAGCCGTGCTTGGATCTTTAAGCATTCTTAAACACAAACCATATACGCGTGCATGATACTTTTTATAAATCTCCTCAAAAGCAAAATTGTCTCCACTAAGAAATCTACTGATTAACCCTTTATCGTATACTAAATCATTATATAGCTCACCCATAACTACCACCTCCTTAAAATATATTTTCTAAAGTATAAGTCTTTGTAATTTCGTGGTCAATATCTTTATGGTATTATTAGGTATATTAAAAATATAAGAACATGCTAATTGCAAAAAACTCTATTATTATAGATAAACCAGTTAATGAAGTTTGGAACTACTTAACCAAACCAAACGAACCACAAACTTGGATAGACACAGAAGACGGAGGTAACATTGTTTCCAAATGGGAACTGAATAGCTCTGTTACTTGGAAAGGCGGAGACGGAGATGACTACTACCGAGGTAGCGTGGTAGAACTTGAAGAAGAAAATGTTCTTTCATTTAACTTGCGTAGTGCTTTTGAAGAAGATAATGACGACCCAGAATTTTCTGAAGGGATTAACACCGAGACATGGAAGTTTACCCTAAGCAGCAAAGGCGAAGACACAGAATTAACTTTAGAAATTGGTGATTACGATTCTGAACATGACACCGATGAAGAACACGAACATGAAGAAGTCGAAAAAATCTGCCAAGATGTTTCAAAAATAATCATTCCGGAAAGATTATCTGCCATAAAATCTCTCGTCGAATAATAAAATAGAATAACAAAAAACCAGACATTACTGTCTGGTTTTTTGTTTAATCTTAATTAAGACTTAGCCGTGAATATTAATCATGCTTAATCTTGTCCAGCCATCGAGAAGCTTTCTCGCGACCACCAAGACCAAACGCAAGTCCACCAGCCAACGCCACCATAGCAACGAAGCCAGTAAACAAAATTCGGATTAAGTCAGCAGCAATACCTAGCTGAACCAATGCAGCCATAAGCGCAAAGACAACTATCGCCCATTTGGAAATAGCAGACAGTGCTGATGTAGCAGCTGCAGACATTCCTGAAGCACGTGAAGTACTATCTACAACACCATGTACGAAGTTCCCTGCAATCAAACCTAAAGCTAAGATAATAATTGCAACAACTACATTAGGAATGTAAACCAAAACTTGGTTTAAGAACGCAGTCACCTGTTCGATATTCAAAATGTTTACCACTGCCAACAACGTGACAATAATAAAGAACCACTTAACCACCCAAGCTATCAACGATGTGATGCTTATGGAAGTACCTAGTTCACGATTTACACCAGTACGATTAACTAAATCGTCAATCTTACCCATATCAAGAACTTTTTTAACCAGTCTACCCAAGAAAGAAGCAATGAGTATACCGATTATCAGAACGACTACTGCAGCCAAAAAGGCCGGCAGCCCGTTTAGGAACTGAGCCCAAACATTTTGCAGAGAAGCTGAGATTGCATCTCCCCAATTTTGGAAGTTTCCGTTGGAATCCATGTTTTTTATAGATTACTATTCTTGCCTCATTTATAACATATATATTTAAATACCAAAATTAAGTTATACACAGGCAAAAAATTTCGCTGTTAGCAAAACAGTTATAATTGATATATGTATATAGTAATTCGAAAATATAAAAGCACAGACCCGGCAGAAGTAATGCGCAAAATTAAAGAAGGTTTTGTTCCGATAATCTCTCGTACACCAGGTTTTATTGACTACTACGCTTTCCAAGACGGACAAGATAACGTAGTTATAGTAAACATGTACGACGGCGAAGCCGCAGGACAAGCCTCTACTGAAATTGCCAAAAGTTGGGTAGATGAAAACATTGCTCATTTATACGCTGGCCCTCCTGAAATATTCCAAGGCGAAACAGGGGTGATGCAATAATCTAAAAACTCTCTAATCGAGAGTTTTTAATATATCCAAATCATGATAAAATACTAAGGATAATAAAATAAACTTTTTATGGGAACAAGCAAAATTAAATCATCAATTTCTAAAATATTAATCGTTTTTGTAATAGCCTTGCTGTATGTTGGCACAATGTGGTTTTACCGCCGCAATACAACAGAAGTAGCTCAAGTTCCTGAAACTGAAATTCCTACCCAATCAGAAAATCAAGGCGCTAATATTTATAAAAGCGGGGTTTACAGCTCAGCAGGCAGCTATATTTCTCCCGGAGGTTCTGAACCAGTAAACCTTACTTTAACAATTCAAAATGACGTTGTCACAGCAGCTGATTTTACTGCTGAAGCAACTGTGCCGGCTTCCGAATTCTTCCAAAAAGAATTTATAGCAAACTACAAAACTCAAGTAATCGGTAAAAGCCTGAAAGACTTAAATCTAACCAAAGTATCAGGATCATCTTTAACTCCAAAAGGTTTTAATGACGCAGTAGCTAAAATTAAAGCTCAAGCTGAGCTTTAATTTTTCTTTTAGTATGGGATTTGAATTTGAAGCAATAGGCACTCACTGGCAAATAGATTCCCCAGAAGGCGTTTCAGAAAATACTCAGCAGAAAATCTTAGAAACAATAAACGAGTTTGATGCAATCTATTCCCGATTTCGCCAAGATTCACTGGTTACAAAAATCTCTCAAGAAGCTGGTATGTATCAGCTACCACCCGACGCGAAACCCTTAATTGATTTATATCAAAAGCTGTATAGCTTAACCGACGGATTATTCACTCCCCTAATTGGCAACACATTAGAAGACGCAGGATACGATCGAAATTATTCTTTAAAACCTCGTAAGGTAAATGCTCCGCTAGAATGGAGTGAAGCAATAGAATACGATTTCCCAAATTTAAAAACTAAATCTCCTGTTACCCTTGATTTTGGAGCTGGGGGCAAAGGTTATTTAATAGATATAGTATCTGAGATTCTAAAATCAGAAGGAGTAAAAACCTTCACAGTAGATGCTGGCGGCGACATACTTCACTTTAGCGAAAACAAAGAAACTGTAAGAATTGCTTTAGAAAATCCAGAGGATATAACCCAAGCAATTGGAGTTGCTGAAATTTCTAACGAGAGTATAGCTGGATCTGCAGGAAACAGAAGAAAATGGGAAGAGTTTCATCATATTATTAACCCTAAAACTCTGCGATCACCCAAAGAGGTGTCAGCTTGCTGGGTTACTGCAAAAACCACAATCGAAGCAGATGCAATTGGTACTTGTCTATTCCTTAATCCAGACTTAGCAAACAAACTAAATTCAGAATTTCAATTTGAATACCTGATACTTTTTTCCAACCAGACTATTAAAAAATCAACTAATTTTCCAGCGGAGATATTCTATGAAATACATCGATAACTATTTGAACAATATTAACATGTACCAATTGGTACAATACGGTTTATTTATTTTAGCTGGGCTAGGAATAGCATTAGCGTTCGCTGGTATTTTACCAATGAACGGCATACACATGCTAATTTCTTTTTTGATTATTTTAATTAGCAGCGCTCTTTCAAATTTCTTATTTAGCTGGATTTTTAAAGTCCCTACTAATAATGAATCATTCTCGATTACAGCTGTAATTTTATTTTTAATTCTATCCCCTGCAACCAGTATTGCTTCTAGTCTATTATTAGCAATTGCGGGTATTGCAGCAATGGCTTCAAAGTTTGTACTTGCAGCATACCGACGCCACATTTTTAATCCAGCAGCAGGCGCTGCTATGCTTGTAGGAATTAGTGGTATAACCGCAGCAACATGGTGGGTTGGAAGCGCAGCAATGCTCCCCGCTGTAATAATCTTAGGATTCTTAGTGGCTCGTAAAACTCGTCGCTTAACCATGTTTGCGATTTTTGCATTAACTGCCATTACCGCAATTTTATTTTCAAACTGGCAAGGACTTAACGGATTAAACGATTTACTTAAAACAACAATTATTTCTGGTCCTGTAATATTCTTTGGCACTATTATGTTGACCGAACCATTAACCTTACCGCCGACACGCAAGCTTCAAATTGTTTACGCAGTACTTGCCGGCGCTCTATTTGGAACACCTTTCAACATAGGTCCAATATATAACACACCAGAATTCAGCTTGCTATTGGCCAATATATTTTCCTACATAGTCAGTCCAAAGAAAAAGCTAATT
Source organism: uncultured Candidatus Saccharibacteria bacterium (assembly GCA_964524735.1). GTDB lineage: Bacteria > Patescibacteriota > Doudnabacteria > UBA920 > UBA920 > UBA920. The sequence continues at coordinate 24,871 of CAZGCV010000001.1, forward strand.
CTGACTCTTAAGGGAAAGGTGCAAATGGCCCCGCTAGTTTGGGATTTTATCTTTACCTCTAGTGACAAAATGCGCTTTCATGCAGGGCAATACCTTGAATGGACATTAGCTCATTCTTCAGACACTCGCGGCATACGCCGATACTTCACAATTGCGTCTTCTCCAACAGAAGAAGAAATTCATCTTGGAGTAAAAATTCCAGAAGAATCTAGTAGCTTTAAAAAAGCTTTATTAAGTATGAATCCAGGAGATGAACTTTTGGCAGGACAGCTTTCTGGAGACTTCATTTTGCCGGCAAAAAACCAAAAGCTAGTTGGAATAGCAGGCGGAATAGGAGTAACCCCTTTCCGTAGTATGGTTAAATACTTAACAGATACAAACCGCACAACAGACATGGTACTATTTTATGCTAGCGCAAATCATGAAGAATTTGTTTACGATGAAGTATTAAGCGATGGCAGCAAAGTCGGAGTTAAAACTGTACAAATTCTTTCAGGAGCAAAGGATATTCCAAAAAACTGGGCAGGCAAAATTGGGTTCATTACCAAAGAAATGATTGAAGAAGATGTTCCTGACTACAAAAACCGATTATATTATTTATCCGGTCCTAATGTAATGGTAGATGCTTACAAAAAATTACTAAAGTCCATGGGCGTACGTCGCTCGCAAATAATTACCGATTACTTCCCTGGATACTAAAGAAAGGCGAGGCTATGAAAAAAATAATTACACTCAGTTTAATTTTTCTATTAGCAATAGGATGCCAAAACAATACCGCTAAACCAAATGAACAATTAAGCTCAGATCAGCAACAAAATAATGAGTTAAACAGTGAGTCAGAAACATTTAACCCTGTTTCTTTGCAAGCGCTTTCTCAAAAAAGTTTTGACGGTCGAGATCTAGTAATAGGTGAATTACAATCTGAATCAGCAAACTATAAACGTCATTACATTACATACAAAAGTGGAGACCTAACTATTTCTGGAGTCATGCTTATTCCTAAAGGGTTAGGTCCGAACAAAGTAGTAATAATGAATCACGGATACATTGATCCAGAAATCTACACCAATGGACGAGGATTACGCCGCGAGCAAGATTACTTTGCCAATCGAGGATACATAGTAATTCACCCAGACTATCGAAACCACGCGCAATCATCAAAAGATAGTAATGTTGAAGGAAATATTCGATTAGGCTACGTAGAAGATGTGATCAACGTAATTTACGCATTAAAAGCCGCCAATCTTCCTTACGCCAACACAGACCAAATAGCTATGATCGGTCATTCAATGGGCGGGGGCATTGCTCAAGCAATCATGGTTACCAAACCAGATTTAGTAGATGCCTATATGCTTTACGCTCCAGTTTCAACAGATGCACGAGACAGCTACTACCGATGGACACAACCCCGACCAGAAGCTGTAGCACAAATTAATTCACAACATGGAACTCCAGAAAATAATCCAAAATTTTGGGATAATGTTTCCCCTATTAATTTTTTAAGTAAAGTTGCATCACCTGTAATGATTAGTCACGGCACTGCAGACAAAGACGTTCCTATAGAATGGTCGCAAACTACTGCGAATGCTTTAAAAGCAGCTGGTAAAGAAGTGATATTCCATATCTATCCAAATGAAGGTCATGAATTCGGTCCTGCATGGGGAACTGTAATGCAAAGAACATTAGATTTCTTTAATCAAAATTTGAAGTAAAATTTAAAACCGCCTTATGGCGGTTTTAAATAAGTTAAATTAATATATCTGAACTATATAAATGAACTACCTATAGCAGCTATCCCTGCTACCGCCATTAGCACAATCACAATCCAGCCAATCAGAGTAGTAAATTTATGATTCGCCCACTTACCCATCAAATCTTTATTTGAGCTAATTCTAACGATGAAATATAAAATTATTGGCGCAATTAGCCCGTTCAAAACTGCTGACCAAATTAATGCTTTAATTGGATCTATACCAGTAAAGTTCATTAATAGTCCGAAAATCATAGAGATAATTATCACTCCGTAAAATCCGTAAGCCTTTGGTAATTTGCGGTACAAGCCAGCTTTCCAGCCAAAGGTTTCAGCTAAAGCGTACGCTGTGCTACCAGCCAAAACAGGAACAGCCAGCATGCCTGTACCTATAATTCCCAAAGCAAAAAGCACGTAGGCTTGATGCCCCGCTATTGGACGAAGAGCTGCGGCTGCATCTTCAGCTGTATTAACAGAAATGCCAGCAGGGAACAAAGTTGCCGCACAAGTCACAATAATGAAGAACATGACGGCATTTGAAAGAAGCATTCCCATCCATACATCAATACGCATTTTCTTTACTTCTTTCTTTCGTAAATCATGATGTCGCAATCGAGCATGAGCTTTAGGCTTATGGCCGTATACCATAGAATGTCTATCCTCTACTTCCTGAGAAGTTTGCCAAAAAAACAAATACGGAGATATTGTTGTACCAAGAATTGCACAAATTAAAAACAAAGATTCTTTGCTAAACTGTAAATTTGGCAATAAAGTCTGATGAATAATCGCACCCCAATCAAGATCTGGAATGACAAATGCTGTGGCTACATATAATAGTAATACGAAGGAAAGATACTTTAAGTAACGGGCATATCGTGAATAACTAACAAAAATCTGCAGACCTAAACTGATTATCGTAAAAAATAGTATTGCTACAATGAAAGGTATTCCTGGAACAATCAATTGCGTTGCTTTTGCCATTGCACCCAAGTTTGCACCCAAGTTAAATGAATTGGCAATAAACAGCAGACCGGTTATTAAATATAAAACACCTTGCGAATATTCCAGACGGATATTTTTTGCCAACCCTCTGCCAGTAGCCATGCCAATACGCGCGCACATTTCCTGAACAGTAGACATCAATGGGAAAGTAAACAAGGCAAGCCATGTAAATTGAAATCCATACTGTGCACCAGCTTGTGAATACGTAGCGATTCCAGACGGATCATCATCGGAAGCACCTGTAGTCAGTCCTGGACCCAATGCGCTCCAGTAATTTCCTGCCTTTTTAACTAATGGTTGTTTAGTAAAAAGCTTCCGGCTTGCAGACCGGCTTTCTCTAATAGCTGTATCCAAAGCTCTTGCCGGAGCTTCTGCTACGGCAGATACAATTTCCTCGGTTTTCATTTATTTTTTATTTGAGTTTCTATGAAATTTTAGATTATTACTATAATATTACGCCCAAACAAAGGTTTTGACAAATTCGCCCAGAAAAGTTATAATATTGACCAGAATGCAAACAAATCGAATAAACCATCAAATTACAGCACCAGAGATTCGCCTCCTCAATGATGAGGGTGAACAGCTCGGTGTAATGCCTATAAAAGAGGCTTTACAGTTAGCCGATGAACACGGTCTGGATTTAGTGGAGATTTCTCCTCAAGCTAAGCCGCCGGTAGTAAAACTTATTAGTTTTGATAAGTACAAATACCAGCTAAAGAAGCTTGAGCAGCAACAAAAAAAGAAAGTTAAGAAAGTGGAAGTGAAAACTGTCCGCT
>CAZGCV010000001.1:28408-30463 GCA_964524735.1 uncultured Candidatus Saccharibacteria bacterium
GTCCGCTTAAGCGTTAAGATCGCTACGAACGATATTACTACCAAAGCCCGTCAGGCAGATGGATTTCTGAATGATGGTGACTGGGTCAAGATTGAACTTCGTATGCGTGGACGCGAACAAGCTTTCTTGGAAGTTGCCGAAAAACAAATTCAAGCATTCCGTGATACTTTAACCGCCCCCTATCGAGTTGAAGTTGAACCAAAGAAAATGGGTAATACGCTGTCCATGACCGTCGCGCCCGCAAGTAAATAATTTTAAGAATTACAAATATGCCGAAAGCTAAAACCCATAAAGGTACATCGAAGCGTCTCCGCAAGACTGCATCAGGCAAAATCATGCAGCGCTCAGCAGGACAAGGTCACTTTAACTCTCGCGAGTCAGGTAAGACCACTAAGAACAAACGCCGAGATACTGAAATGAGCTCTGCAAGCAGCCGCTTGAAATCATTGCTTATTCACCAGTAATCCGTACCAATAATCTCAATAACTCTAATTTCAACATATGACAAGAATTAAACGAGGCGTTACAGCCAGCAAGCGTCGCAAGAATGTCTTAAAACGCGCTAAAGGTTTTGATAATCGCCGTTCCACAAACTTCCGCCAAGCGCGTGAAGCTCTTCTAAAAGCGGAAAGCTATGCTTACCGTGACCGCCGTAATAAAAAACGCGATCAGCGTGCATTATGGCTTGTACGCCTAGGTGCTGCACTACGCGATAGCGGTACTACTTGGAGCAAGTTCGCATCAATACTTAAAAAAGAAGGTGTTACTGTAAATCGTAAAATGCTTTCTGAAATGGCTATTAAAACTCCAGCAAGCTTCGACAAGATGGTTGCAGAAATGGCTAAATAAAATAGTTATAAATTAAAACTCCCTCAATGAGGGAGTTTTTTTGTTGTTTATAATTTAGAGCTTAGCGGTTTGTGTTTCCAGCTGGAGTGTTAGTCTGAGGTGTTGTTGCTGGAGGAGTTTGCTGTTGCTGCTGTTGATTCTGGTTGTTAGTCGGCGGATTCTTTTGGTATTCACGAATCGCCTGCATTACACGACCATCTTCTTTAATATCTTCATAAAATAGAATTTGATCGCGATTGATCTTCATTTCATCAACTGGACCATGAAGTTCCTGACCAAGTTTTACCAAAGATAGTTGCTGTTGCTGTTCAGCTTGCTGCTGGTTCAACTGAGAACCATCTGCTGAAGGAGGAGTTGTTACCTGAAGATAGTAAATATCATTCAAAGTAGCGTAAGAAGCTGACATTCCTGAAAGCTTACCGAAATAAACCTGACCGTTGCTCAAGAATACCGCTTGGTATCCAGATGCTGTTTCTTCAACTTTAGCAGTTTCATTATTCTTGCTTGGGAATAAACGGTCGCGGAACAACACACCAGCGACAACGAATACTAGAAGAACAATCGCCAATATCACCCAAGGCAAAGTGCTAGCACCGCCGTTGCCGCGAGATGGCATCATGTTATTATTCTCTTCCATTACTAATTTTCCTTTCTTTTGTATTTGTTATTGATTGAAAATTGATACATTTATCTTAACATAACAGAATCTAATTCTCCAGCAGTGTCTGTGGGTAAAAATTCTGCGTCAGTTGAGACAGTCTCTGCCCCAGCTACTGATGGCTGATTCTGAATTTGCGGAGAAACATCTCGATAATACAATGCATTTACCGTAGATTCTGATGCGCCGAGAAAACTTCCTGAAGCAATTGTATAAGCCATAAAACTTAGCACTACCACAACCGCTGTTACAGATATCCACTGACTAATTACATATTGCTCTTGCTGCTTTGGTTCTTGCCAAATTAACGGCGGAGCCTGAACATCTTCTTGCTCTTCTATTTGCTCTCGGGCAAATGCTCGAGCTGCTTCTCTTTGCAATGGCGGAGTGAAATCAAAGTTAGAAACATAAGAGTGCTTTAACGAATCCTCTACTCTGCTCACCATTTCTCTAGTTTGCAGAATGCTGGTGTGGGATTTAACTTCTTCCATAAGCCGGAAAAGTAATTCGCGCAATTGAGAAACTTCTTTCTGTAAATTCTCTATCCT
>CAZGCV010000001.1:30473-43224 GCA_964524735.1 uncultured Candidatus Saccharibacteria bacterium
CTTGTACAGAATTTGTATTTCTAATACTAGCTGGCGCAGAACGAATAGAAATTGGCATTCCTTGAACTTCATTCACAGTAATGTTCGGTGCAATTACGGGACGAATAACGTTTTCTTCTATAGCAATTATTGTTTCTGGAATATCTACAATTTCTTCTTGCTGAATTTCCTCAGTTGATTCTTCCAAATCAACTTTAATCGGAGAGCTGCTTAAATTATTTAATGCCTCAGGAGATGTAAACCAGTTGCGTCCAATTTTCACAGCTTCAAGTTTTCCAAGACGACAAAGCTGACCAAGATAGTCTTGATGATAACCAGTCAGCTGAGCGGCTCGCGCCAAAGAGATGCGAGGTAAATTGTTGTCTATATTTGTTTCAAATAACATATTGATACTAAATAATTATACCATTGTTTTTGAATTTTTTGTACTTTTTACTCTTGACGAACCAGAATAATTACTAGTATGATACTTATGCAATAAATTTATTAAATCCAGAAAAGATTTTAAATCATGCCTCGCCCACTTTCAGAATTATCAAGACATATTTTAGTGCTTTTAAGCAACAAAGGTCCCTTAATGTTGCACCAGCTGTACGAACTTTGCCCAGACGATTCAAGCAAAAAGAAAGTTTATGACACTGTGTTTCGTTTAACAGGACAAGGTTTAGTTAATTTAGAAAATGATCGTTATTCTATTTCTGAAGATGGCGCAATACTTATCCACACAATTGATAAAAAAAGAGATGGAATCTGGAAAATAATTATCTTCGATATCCCAGAAACAAAAAGACAGGTTAGAAACGTACTGCGCTCTAAACTCACTTCGCTAGGTTTTAAAAAATGGCAAAACAGTATTTGGATCTCTCCTTACACAATGGCTCCTGAAATTGAAGCTGAGCTAAATGAGCTAGCAAAACATTTTTTCATTCGCTTAATTAAAACTACGGAAATCAACGATACTTCAGATTTAGAACAGTTGTTCGAAGAATCTAATGAATAAAAAAAACAGAGTTTATGATTAAACTCTGTTTTCAATTATAGGTGATCTAAATAGCAATTTCTAACTTGGGTTCTTCCCAATCTAAAAACTTATGACTAATGTCACCTTCTAAGGATTCAATGCTAATGAGCGAATTTTGAGGAAAGGTTCTATATACACCTTTCTCAGTTTCAACTGTGAAAGTATTAAACGAATCACTCCTACCCACCAACTTTCCTTCTATAGGAAGTCCATTTGAAATAAAAAACCTCGCTTGTTTATTTCTAAAAAATCCGATGCTTTTTCTAAAACTTGCGGAAGAAGTTACCTCTTTCAACTTTTCAACAGTTATAAACTTTGTTATCGGAAAGATAACCAAACTTATTGTAAGAAATGCCAATGCTACAATAACCAAAACTAAATAACTGTTCAAAGATGCGACTTCAGGATTTAAAACAAAAATGCTAAACCCTATCAACAAAATCACTACGGTCAACACAACCCTTTTCATATTTAAATCTCCTCTTTAAATTTTTCAGACTGAGATAGTATACATCTTTTTATTACATATTTCAAGGCACAAAAAAGAGCCTTATTAAGGCTCTTTTTTGTCTGTGTTTACCAATCCAATGTTCCGCCAGTTTGGTATTCAATTACGCGGGTTTCAAAGAAGTTCTTTTCTTTGTTTAAGTCTACGGCCTCAGACATCCATGGGAATGGGTTCTGAACATTAAACTGCGGAGCCAAGCCAATACTCGCCAAACGACGATCAGCAATATATTCAATATACTGTTTAAACCCTTCTGCATTCATTCCGAAAATTCCTTTAGGAAAAACAGTTTGTGCAAAAGTGTATTCAAGAACTGCAGCTTCTTTCACTAAATCAATAATGTGTTGCTGGAACTCAGGAGTCCAAATTTCTGGCTGTTCAGATTTGATTGTATTAATCATATTAATACCGAAGTTCAAATGCTGTGATTCATCACGCATGATGTACTGAATTTGTTCTGCACTACCGACCATTTTCTTTTGGCGCTGGAAACCAAACATTACAGCAAAGGCACTATAGAAGAAAATTCCTTCCATAATTAAACAAGCAACTACCAAATTTTCTACGAATTTCTGATCATCCTTTAAAGTTCCTGTTTTGAATTCAGGATTGAAAATGCCTTCATTAAAACTCAAAACGAAAGAGGCTTTGTCATAAATAGCACCCACCTCACGGTACATATTAAAGATGCGACCTTCATCCAAACCTAAACTTTCTACAATATACTGATAAGCATGAGTATGAACAGCTTCTTCAAATCCTTGACGAAGCAAATACATACGGGCTTCAGGAGAAGTAATGTGCTTGTATATTGCCATTACAATGTTATTCGCAGCAATAGAATCTGCTGTTGTGAAAAATCCTAAAACAGTTTCAAACGCCTGACGCTCTTCTTCTGTAATAATTGCGGGATTCTTCCATTGTTCAATATCCAACTGCATAGAAATTTCAGTCGGCAGCCAATGATTCGCATTACCAGCATTGTAAGCATCCCATGCAAAAGCATGCTTCATTGGGTACAGTTGAATTACATCGGCGTCTTTACCGTTAATCATACGGCGGTCATTGATATTGATTCTCTGGTCGGTTTGTTGAATTGGCATAATCGTTTTGTTTCTAAATATTACTATTGGCAAGCTTCACAATCTGGATCATCCAAACGGCAAAGCTTTAAATCTGATGGAGAAAGCGGAGTTGGTTCAACTTTAAATGTTTGTGCTTCAGGTTCTGGAGCTACTGCAGGCGCAGGAGTTGGAATCGGAGCTGTAGCCACTGCAACAGGAGCAGGTGTTTCTTGAACAGCAGCCATAACCGGCGCTGAAGCTACTGGAGCAGCAACAGGTGCTGGACTTGGCGCTGGATTAGACACAGCTTCTGCTGGAGCATTACCACCGCGAATGTGTGTGTTTCCAAAAGCCGCAGTATCAACTGTAGATTTTTCAACCTGAGAAGCAGCCATAGTACGCAAATAGTAAGTAGTTTTAATACCCATGTCCCAAGCGTAAATGTAAATATCATTAATATCTTTACCAGATTTACCAGCGTAGAAAATATTTAATGATTGAGACTGATCAATCCATTTACCGCGGAAAGCAGCTGCACGAATAAGCCATTTTGGATCTACTTCAAACACTTCTTTATACTTGTCTTTCAATTGTTGTGGAATACTTGGAATATCCCCTAAACGACCGTCGCTGAATTTCAGCTGAGCAATCATTTCTTCATTCCACAAACCAAGTTTCTTCAAATCTTCTACTAAGTACTGGTTAATAACTACGAAGTCACCAGAAATATTTGCTTTAACGTAAATGTTTTTGTAAATAGGTTCAATAGATGGGATTGCGCCAGAGATATTAGAAATAGTCGCAGTTGGAGCAATTGCCATAGTGTTTGAGTTGCGCATTCCGTATTCTTTTACAGCTGCGCGAACTGGAGCCCAATCCAATTTACCAGTACGTGAAACCGGAATTTGTTCACCGCGTTCCTGTTCTAACAAAGCAATTGTGTCTACTGGGAAAATTCCACGATCCCACTTACTACCACGGTATGAAGAATAAGCACCACGTTCTTTAGCAAGCATGCTTGATCCGTAAATAGCATAGTAAGAAACTGCTTCCATGCTTTCATCAGCAAACTGTACCATTTCTTCTGAATCAAAATTGATACCCATTTGATACAAAGCGTCGTGGAAACCCATGATCCCCAAACCAACTGGACGATGCTTCATATTAGAATTCTTCGCTTCAATAGTAGGATAGAAGTTCAAGTCGATCACATTGTCCAACATGCGCATTGCTGTTGTTACAGTGTACTGAAGTTTTTCAATATCTAACTGACCGCCGCGAATATGACGAGCCAAGTTTACAGAACCTAAGTTACATACTGCGATTTCATCTTTTGAAGTATTCAAAGTAATTTCAGTACAAAGGTTTGAACTGTGAACTACACCAGCATGATCCTGAGGAGAACGAATATTGCTCGGGTCTTTGAAAGTAACCCATGGGTGTCCAGTTTCAAACAACATAGTCAGCATTTTCTTCCACTGATCACGTGCCTTGACTTGTTTGAATAATTTCAATTCCCCTGCTAATCCTTTTTGTTCGTATCGTTCGTAAGCTTTCTTAAAAGCTGATCCGTAAAGTTCATGCAAGTCTGGAGTTTCATCTGGAGAGAACAAAGACCACATTTCATCTGCCTTAACGCGCTGCATAAACAAGTCAGGTACCCAATTAGCAGTATTCATGTCGTGTGTACGGCGACGTTCATCACCAGTATTTTTTCTAAGCTCCAAGAAATCTTCAACATCCCAGTGCCAAGTTTCCAAATACGCACAAGTTGCACCGCGTTTGCGACCGCTTCGAGAAATAGCAACTGTTACATCATTTGCAATTTTCAAGAAAGGGATTACACCTTGGCTTTCAATACCACTACGCTTAATTAATGAACCCATACCGCGAAGCTTGGTCCAGTCGTTACCCAAACCACCAGACCATTTTGAAAGCTGAGCGTTATCACCGTAAGATTTGAAAATATGGTCTAGATCATCTTCTACAGTAGTTAAGTAACAAGATGAAAGCTGAGAGTGAATCATACCAGCGTTAAACAAAGTCGGTGAAGATGGTACGAAGTGTAATGTAGAAATAATTCGGTAAAATTCAACAGCCTTAGCTTCTTTGTTTTCTTCTTCCAAAGCCAAGCCCATAGCCACGCGCATCCAGAACATTTGCGGAGTCTCTAATAATTCTTTTGTTTCAGGAATACGTGTAAAATAACGGTCATTCAAAGTCTGAACAGCCAAATAAGTAAGCAAACCATCGCGTTCATTTACTAACTCAGAAGCAATGTATTCTAAGTTAAATGTAAGCATTCGCGGATCCAAACGGCGCGCTGATACACCTTTTTGAATACAAGTGACAAAAGATTCCCGTAGCTGTTCTTCTATTTTAGAGAAGTCTGTTTTGTCTGCACCAATATCTTCTTTATGGAGTTTGTTAGAAAGCACACGAGCTGCAATTGACGAGTAAGATGGATCTTTTTCAATATAAGAACGAAGAACCATGATTAAAGCGCGTTCAATTTCTGCTGTAGTAATATCTTCGTAAACTTCCAAGCGCAACTGCTCCATAACCATAGCAACATTAATATTAGGAGCATGATCACCTAAAATCTTTTCCAAGCTCTTCTGAACTTTCTGTGTAGAAAAAGGCTCAACTGTACCATTGCGCTTGCGAACCATTATTTCTGATTTCTCTATCTTTTCAAGAACTTCCTGCTTCTTTACTTCACGTTCTTTAGTATGCTCATAACGATAGATGATGTATGATTTAGCAACTTCAAATAAACCGTTCTCCATTAACTTCTTTTCAACCATATTCTGAACGTCTTCTACACCAGCCAATCGATCTGCAAATACTGAATTAATTTCGGCTATTACATCGGATGCGATTTGGTTTGTTAGAGCATCATTAGCTTTGTAATTTACATCTACATAAGCCTTGCTGATTGCGATCTGAATTTTTGCATTATCAAACGGTACTACCTCACCGTTGCGCTTTTTGATTTCCATAAGATTAAATTAATTTCTTTTATGCTGATTATAATTTTAAAATTGCTTCTTTAAACTCTTCTATATCTTCAAATTGTCTGTACACACTTGCGAACCTAATGTAGGCTACTTTATCTATTTTTCGAATGGCTTTCATTACAATCTCACCAATCGCATCACTCGATATCTCACCCGAAACTGCTTTCTTTTGAATTTCTTGCTCGACCGAGGCAACAACCTTTTTAAATACTTGATCTGAATGCCCCCTCTTTTCAAATGCTCTCTTTAAACCTCTTTCAAGCTTTTCTCTAATATAGACCTGCCTCACTCCATCTCTTTTGATTACCGTGAGATCCAAAATTTCCATTTGCTCGTATGTTGAGAATCTAAACTCACATTTCTCACATTCTCGCCTTCTTCGGATTGCTGCAAACTCTTCAATTGGACGAGAATCTACGACTTTTGTGTCGCTATTTAAGCATTTGGGGCATTTCATAGAAAATATAAAAATACTAAATGTAGTACGTGCTTAATTATTATACCCCTACATGTTGTGTTAATCAAAAAATTGATGTTTTCTTGATATCCCTTGTGATTGAAGTACTTTTTATTTTGTCGCGCCACTGAGTCCGATTTTTATGTTAAGTTATCCACAAAAAAACCTCGCTTGTGAGAAGCGAGGTTAAAATTTAACAGTTGATAAACCTTAGCTAACTAAGACTAGTCAGACTTCTTTTGCCAAAGATAATAAATTGCGCCAATAGCCACCACAATAAACAAAACTGCCATAATCCCGTAAATAGCTTTGGTTCCAGAAGCTCCGGATTTAGAATTAGAGGTATCAGATCCAGAAAAAGAACTTTCCCCTACCACTTCAATAGTTCTTTGAATAGGGCGAGAGTTGGATGATGAATCAAAATTCTGTGAAATTTTAAAAGAGTCTTTTTTATTCATAACATTATTTTCCTAAATTCTCTTTAACTCTAAATTTTACAATTTTCCTAACTAATGAAATTGGCACAGGCTTATCATACTGAAAACGAATACATCCTTTTGATGTACTATATTTCTCCAATTCCTTTTTGAAGTTTGTAATCCCTGAAGGAGAAGGATAAAAACCTAAATGACCTTTCATTGCCGCAAAATGCACGAGATTACCATTCAATTCAAAGGTCGGCATTCCGTATTTAATGGATTCAGCTGCTTTAGGAGCAGCAGACTGAATCTCTTTGCGCATTTGTTTTAAAATAGCTTGAGTTTCCTTAGGAGCTAACTTAATATATTCACTTATAGACTTATAAGTCTTCATGCTTGCTTAAAATTATGAAACTAGATAGGTAACTTCATTGGAACGTCTATTGCCACGAATTCTGAATCACTAGAAGCTTTTATTATTATATCAGCTTCATCCATAATTCGAGCCTGGTCTTCCTTTGAAAATTCATTCCCATTTATATTTAAAGAACCTTCTTTAATATAAATAAAAAGCCCTCTATCATTTCCTAATTCGTGTCGCACACTTTGTCCATCTTCAAGATGAGAAATATAGATAGTTGAATTAGTCCTAATTGGAATAGCGCCTGGAAGCTCCTGCCCTGAAGCAACAGGAGCTAAAATATTTTTTTGAATAGAGCTAAAATCCTTCTGCGCGTATTGCGGTGTTAAATTTTGCCCATCAGGCATTATCCATATTTGATACAAATGAATAGGCTCTTTTTCCTGATTAACTTCAGCATGAGTAACTCCTGTACCAGCCGACATATACTGCACCTCACCCTTGCTGATTGTACCTGTATTTCCAATGCTATCTTGATGAGTTAATTTTCCTTTGTGCACAATTGTTACGATTTCCATATTATCGTGCTGATGAGCGCCAAAACCATTTTCTCCGTCTATGTAATCATCATTAAAAACACGAAGAGCACCAAAGTTCATATTACCTCGGTCAAAATACATAGCAAAAGAGAATAAGTGATAGGTTTTAAGCCAGTCATGCTCAGCCTTATGACGAGCGCTAGCAGGGATTTTTCTGATCATATTATTTAGAGGTTTTAGATTTTCGATTTAATATTCCCTTAACTGATTTACTAACTTCTTTGTCTTTGCGATGAATACAACCAATCCAGCAACAAGGACGGCGCTTCCCTTCTTTGAGCTCAATAACAGTTCTTTTAATATGGTCTTTTCTTGTTTCGTCTTTTTTTACAAAAGTTACCCAGCAGATCCATTCATTACGAGCGAGCGGAGTCAAATCTTCCCAAGCAGAAAAAGCAGCTTTACTTGCTATTAAGACGTTTTGTAAATCAATTGGAATTTTATGGGCAGTACCGCCAGAAATCTTTATTGCCATAAGTGACTATTAACTATGAATAAATGATAACAAAAAACCGCTAAATAAGTTAGCGGTTGTAATGTGTTAAGCTGGGGTGTTCATGATTGACTTAGATCCTTTGGTAGGAGGATTCCAAACCCTAAGAGGTTTAAAGTCACCGCCAAAAATACCAATATCTAAAGCAGCTGTCAAAACCGCACGCATACACTGGTAGTCAGCTTCAAAGTTATGAGTTCCAGCAAGCCACTGAACAGCAGAATCACTTGTCGCGGTTTCATCATCTAACATAGCTAGCAGTTCGTCGATCTTAAACCACTTAATTTGATCTAATTCTTCTTTCTGAATTACCAAGTCGTTTAAATCACCGTCATAAACTGTCAAAAAGTCGCGAATCCAAATTCGGGAAATTTCCTTTTTACTAGTTCTCCAAGGAATCAGCTGGAAGGGATTAACAACTAAACCAATTTCTTCGCCTAATTCTTTTAAAGCACTAATCTTGAAAGACTCACCTTTGGTAACATGTCCGCCAAAATGAGTAGACCATGCTCCCGGAAAACGTTCTTTGTCTTTTGAACGCTGATGGCACAGCACTTCCCCTGCTGAATTAAACACGAAAATATTCGTGGTTCTGCACCATAGATTATTTTTAAATAGTTCGCTACGAGGAACATGCTCGCCAGTCGGCTCACCTGTATGCTCATCCGCAACCTGAATTAGTTCTTCATTTATATGCATATAACTTTAAATAAATTTATATTTTCACTTAAGAAACACAAAACCATCTTCTTTCGCATGATGGTTTGTTTTGGCTCGGGAGCTGGGATTCGAACCCAGGACCGATCGGTTAACAGCCGATTGCTCTACCGCTGAGCTACTCCCGAATATTCAATTATTAATACTGAAGTATATTAACACTTTTTACAGGAAAAATCAACAGCAAAAAATCTGCTATTCTGCAGGCTCAGGAGTATACTCAGCCGTAACAAGTATCTGATTCCTGCCATTTTCCTTAGCTTCGTACAAAGCCTTGTCTGCTCTAACCAAAGCATCTTCCAAAGATTGCCCAACTTTAAAATTAGTAATACCTCCGCTAAAGCTAATTCTATTCTCTCGGTCAGGACTATTAAAGTCAAAGGGCACTTCAAGTTTTTGATCTCCGGTTATGCGGGTTAATACACCATCTACATCTGTATCTGGAAATACCACAGCAATTTCTTCTCCTCCCAATCTAGCTATTAAATCAGTAGGACGGAATTGTTCAGTTAAAAAGTTCGCTGTTGCTTGTAAAACCTCATCACCTGTTTTATGCCCGAAAGTGTCATTAATGCTTTTGAATTTATCTATATCCAGAAGCATTAAAGTACTGTCGATATTTTGCTCGTGCATCTTCTGGACCACAGATTCTAAACCAGCGCGATTTAATAACCCAGTAAGAGGGTCATGCTCAGCTTTGATTCTTGTTTCAATTAATTCTTTTTCTAAAGCCTCATTCTTGCGGCGGGACATTGTATCACGCAAACGTAAATCATCATTCTCCTTCTGAATTTGCTCATTAGCCCCTTCCAGTAAATCTTTCATATAAACAGATTCACGTAATTTAGCAGCTATATCCTCTATGGTTTCCATTGGATTTGAATTTTTTTCCGGATCATATCCTGTTTCGCCGTGCATACTTTAATAGATTAATATCTTATTATTCGTATAATAACATCATTTTTGTTATGATAACAGTATTGAAATTCGATATAAATAATCGAAGTAAGAGCAGCAAAAGAAACAAAATTTAAAAAATAAAAATGAATCCCTTAAAAGGTAGTAAAACCAGAAAATTCATAGCAGTTATGCTAGCAACTGTTTTTGTAATTACAATTGCAGCCACTTTGTTTGCTTATTCCTATTTTAGGAATCAAAAAATTACCACGCTTGAACAAAGAGTCACCAGCTTTGCTGTTGCTCTTGATGCAAATGAAATTGCCAACCTTGAGGCTGATGAATCTGATCTGCAAAACCCTGCTTATGCAAAACTAAAAGAAAAGCTGACCGCATTGCAAAACTTTAACTCCGATACTGAATTCATTTATCTAATGGGGAAAAACCCAGGAAATCAAATATTTTTTTATGCAGATTCAGAGTTAGTTAGCTCGGAAGATTATTCCCCGCCAGGACAAATATACGATGAAGCAAGCGAAGCTATCCATTACGCATTTAGCAACGGAACTGTAATTGAAGAAGTTAGCACAGATCGTTGGGGAACATGGCTTTCTGTTATGGTACCAGTTAAAAATTCGCAAAACGAAACCATGGCATTAGTTGGATTCGACATGTCGTACCAAACATTCCTGACTGATGTTTTCCTGTTTAGTGCATTACCAGCAGCAGTTGGAATTATCATTATTATTCTTCTTATAGCCGCTTTTTTGTATGCTAAAAAAGACGAAAGCATGATGCGGCTAAAGTCTGAGTACTTCGCTATTGCTGCTCACGACCTCAGAACCCCCTTAACAGGAATTAAATGGGCTATGGGAACACTGAAACAAATTAAAGCTGTAAACACAGAACAAAAGTACACTAATTTAGTTGACCAAATTAACCAAAGCACAGAGAACATGCTTTCTTCTGTAAATGAGTTATTAGATGGATCTAGTCTAGAAAAGTCCAGCGGAACCAAACTTGCTTTGAGCAAAATAAATTTAAGCGACATTCTACACAGCGCTTATGCGCCACTAGAAGTTACCGCCAACGAAAAATTAATAGAAACTGCTTGGAAAGTTAACAAAGATTTAACTATTATAGGCGACGCCGACAAACTACGTAGAGTATTTGCAAACCTTCTTTCTAATGCAATCAAATATTCAAATCAAAACGGAATTATCAATCTTAACGGAAGAAAGAATAATAATGCTGTTGTAATATCAATAAAAGATTCGGGAATTGGAATCCCTGAAGGCGAGCAAACTAAAGTTTTCAATGGATACTTTAGAGCAAGCAACGCAAAAGAATACACCACACAAGGAACAGGGCTAGGATTATTCTATGTAAAAAATATAGTTTTACTTCATAAAGGTAGCGTTGACATCACATCCACACCAGGACAAGGTACAGAAATTACCCTAACCTTTCCTATTCGACTAACCTCACAAAGCAATTAAGGCTTAAACGCGCCTTTAATAGGAATGATGAAACCCTCTTGCAAAGACTCTTGAGTTTCAGCTGACATCATTGGAGGCGCAACATAATAAATTCCTTTAAATGGATATTCAAGAAATTTTTCAAACTCTACATCATCAAACACTTTTTCTGCAGTCTCTCTATTCATGTAGCCTTGAATGATTAAAACCAACCCCGACAAATCTACGCCTGAGTTGCGTAGTTTTTCGTACTTACGCTCTATTGCATCTATAGTTGGTTGTTTGCTGTAATCCGCACTTACTGATCGCTCATAAGCCATAAATGGTACTTCCACAGCATGAGTCAGCTGCAAACGCAAATCTGGGTATTCTTGGCTTTGAGATACTGCATACAAATCTACTGGAGACTGCTCTCCCCGCTCAGGGAAAAGAGTGTAATCAAAATTATTCTGTTTGTTTATCTCATGAATAAAAACAGATGCCCATACAAATTCATTATTCCGTTTTGTCTCTTCAAAATACATTAAGCAGGTTAATCAATGATTACTTTACGGTTGCGTTTTTTAGGCATTACTACGCCTTCTTTTTTATGCTCCAAAGTATCTGACTCACGCGACACATGACCAATCTTCTTATGCAACACTAGCCTATTAATTAAATCCATGGCTTCGTCTGCGTTATCAACTAGATGGAAAAGTTTTAGATCAGATTTGCTAATTGCTTTATTTCTTTCATAGATAGTATTTTCCATCCACTTCAACATCGGACTCCAAAATCTTTTGTTAACCAATATGACTTTAATCGGAGCAACTTTCTTTGTCTGGATTAAAGTAAGCATTTCAAAAAGCTCATCCATAGTTCCAAAACCGCCAGGGAAGAAAACATAAACCTGTGACACAGAAGCAAGCATCACTTTACGAGTAAAGAAGTAATGGAATGATGTTGATTCGTTTACATAAGGATTTATACGCTGTTCAAAAGGAAGCTGAATGTTTAGACCAACAGACTCACCGCCAAACTTCATAGCTCCTTCATTAGCAGCTTGCATTATTCCAGGACCGCCTCCAGTGATTACAGCAAAGCCTTCTTTCGCCAATTCATATCCAAGTTTGTAAGCATCTTTGTAAGCTTTTTTATCCATGGAATTTCTTGCTGATCCGAAGATGCTAACAGCTCTTTTAAAATGACGGATAAATTTATAACCTGTAATAAACTCATTCATTATTTTAATGAGCCTTCTGGAAGAAAAACCACCAGGACGAACACTTAATAGATTCTCTAATTGCCCTGCAGTCCAAGCCATATCAGATTTGCTGACATGAGGTGGAAGAACAGCACAAACCTGTCTAGAATGATGTGTTGTTTTTAGATTTTTGGGATTTTTAGTTTTTGGCATATAAATACATTATACTACAGTTATGAAAACACCTTCCAAAAAACAAACTGGTAGATGGATTATTGTGAAAGATAAAATGCAACGCGATTACAAGTACCAGCTAACTGCTCCGACTGGCAAAAACTTTGATCCAAAATTTTCTCCAGAACTTTCGCCAAAACAAATGCTATCTTTAGGGGTGTTTGGAGGTAAATACATGACTGACTGCAAACACGAATTCCCCAAAGACTGGTTCGTAAAAGCAAAACTAAGTCCAACATCTAAGAATATAGCTCTAAACTTTTTTAAAGTTAATGCATCACAACCATTAAAAGAATAGAG
>CAZGCV010000001.1:43234-47618 GCA_964524735.1 uncultured Candidatus Saccharibacteria bacterium
GGTTGGATAAATGAACACCATGACCCTCGCGGATGGTTTCAGTGGTACTGTCGCTATTACCTCGGGCGCCGTCTTCCAGATTACGATGCAGTACAAATTAAACGATGGAGAGCCATACGCAGACACATTGGACAAATACAAAAAAACTGCCATGTCGGAGACATTAATTGTCGTCCCCGCCAAAGACAAGCGCTTCTGCATTGGGCCTATGACAGCCGAAAAATTTAAGTAAAGTTTAGAAAATACTCAACAAATGTTGAATTAAGGCAGGTTGACCAAACGCTGATTTAATGCTATAATTGCAATGCAAGTGAAACTCGTAAGTGTTAACGTTAGTGTTTACAAATATCGAGCCTAAATCATAAAAGTCGCCTTGCTCAATATTTGAAAAAACACATGAATTCAAAACTATACGTTGGCAATTTGCCATACAGCACTACTGATTCTTCTCTAAGCGATCTATTCTCTCAGACTGGAACAGTAACTTCTGCAAGTGTAATTACAGACAAAATGTCTGGTCGTTCAAAAGGCTTCGGCTTCGTTGAAATGTCTACACCTGAAGAAGCACAAGCTGCTATCGCTAAATTCCACGGACAAGACTACGAAGGTCGCGCAATGACCGTTTCTGAAGCTCGTCCAAAAGAAGACCGTCCACGCCGTGACTTCGGCGGTGATCGCGGTGGCCGTAGCTGGTAATAGCTGCGAGCTTAACGAAAGTTAATCTTCAAATTTAAACAGCGCCCCACGAAAGTGGGCGCTGTTTTTTAATGTTATACTTAATCTATGAAGCTCACTGAATTAGGATGGATACAATACACGCGCAAACAATCTTTAAACGAAGATTTAACTGGCAGAACCGAAATCATAGTCGGCCGTGTTGGTATTGAAAATAAAACCAATTATGTTTTACATAGCGAAGACGGTGAACTTGAAGGAATAATCCAAGGAAAATTTCGTCATGCAGCAAAATCACCGAGCGACTTCCCTAAAGTTGGAGACTGGGTTGTTTACGAAAAACTGTTCAATGAAAACAAAGCTATTATTCAAAAAGTCTTACCACGTTACTCCGTCATTGCCCGCAAAGCTGCTGGCGACTCTACAGACGCACAAGTAATTGCTTCAAATGTCGATAGTTTATTTATCGTGTTTGGGTTAGATAAAGAATTTAACGCTCCACTTTTGGAGCGCTATTTAAGCATGGCTTATGAAGGTGGGGTTGAACCAATAATCATTTTAAATAAAGCTGATAGCACAAAGTTTGCATCAAAAATAGCCCATGAAGCAGAAAAACTGGCACCTGGTTTAATAGTTCATGCAATCTCTGCAAAAACAGAAATGGGGCTACATGAAATAGAAGCATTAGTTGAAGCTGGTCGCACTATTACTTTCGTCGGACCAAGTGGAGTTGGTAAATCCACCATTATAAATGCTTTAATTGGCAGTGAAGTACAAACAACTGGGGCAGTTCGCGTCACAGATGCAAAAGGACGCCACACCACCACAAGACGAGAAATGTTTGTTTTAAAAAGCGGTGGAATTCTCATAGACACTCCTGGAATCCGTGAACTCGAAACTCTTTCCTCAGGAGATACCGTTAAAACCCTGTTCTCTGACATAGAAACTTTAATTACTCAATGCCGATTTAAAGATTGTGATCATGTTAAAAGTCGGGATTGCGCGGTACTAGAAGCTCTTAAAAAAGGAAGTATTAGCCAAGAGCGTTATGACAACTTCATAAAGCTTTCTAAAGAAGCCACCTTCCACGAAACTAAAGAAGATATCTACAAACAACTCGACAAGAAAAAGAAAGACAAAAAACAACACAAAGCTTTAAGACAAGTTTATCAAACCAGAAAGCCTCAACAGAAAAATACACATAAATAAAAACACCGAGCTAGTCGGTGTTTTTTGATGATTTGGTTTTAGGTTTCGCCTTAGGGTTGTAGTAAGTTTTTCCTCTTAATTTTTCTGGCAACAAATCTTCTCTTGTATATTTTTCATAACCTTCACCATAGCCAATTTCTTTCATCAATTTTGTCGGTGCGTTTCTCAACTGCATAGGAATTGGCAAGTTTCCAAACTTACTGACATCAGCTTGAACCTCACGAAATGCCTCATAAGCGCTTCTATCCTTTGAACAGCTAGCCAAATAAACTGTGCCATGAGCCAAGTTAATCCCCGCTTCTGGCAAGCCAATGGTTTCAACTGCTTTAAAAACTTCATTAGCTACAACCAACGCAGTTGGTTGTGCCATACCAATATCTTCAGATGCAAAAATCACCATTCTGCGAGCAATAAATTTTGGATCCTCCCCAGCATCAAGCATTCGCGCCAAATAATACAATGCTGCATCAGGCTGCGAAGCCCGCATACTTTTAATATATGCGCTTATGGTATTGTAATGCTCTTCGCCTTTCTTGTCATAACGCAAAAACTTTGATTGCAAAGTATCTTTCAAAGATTCAATTGTAATATCTTCATACAATCCTGCTGTATTACCAAGCATGGTTAAAGCCTGGCGAGCATCTCCATTTGCCATTTCTATTAACCAGTCTTTTGCCTTTTTGTTTAATTTGTATCCGCTTCTATTTATAATCTCTGTCATTTCCTCTGGCTTAAGCTCCTCCAAAGTAAAAACACGCATACGAGAAAGCAATGCTGGAATCACTTCAAAACTTGGATTCTCTGTAGTAGCGCCAATTAAAATTAAACGACCGCTTTCAACATAAGGCAGCAAAAAATCCTGCTGTGCTTTATTGAATCTATGAATCTCATCTAGAAATAAAACGATTGGGCGCAAAGTCGCCTGTCTGGTTTCTACAATCTGACGAATATCATCTTTCCCTGCAGAAACAGCTGAAAGTTCATGCAATTCAGCTTGAATTGAATTAGCATAAATTTTCGCCAAGCTGGTTTTCCCAACACCAGGCGGACCCCATAGCAAAAAAGAGAAAACATGTTTCTGTTCAATCGCTATACGCAACGGCTTCCCTTCCCCGACCAAATGGGATTGACCCACAAAATCATCAAGGGTTTTTGGTCTTAATTTTGATGCTAAAGGTTCCATAGTCTTAAAATTATAACAGCTATCGAAGCATTAAAAAACAGCGCTACAAAGCGCTGTTTTAGGTCTAAACTAGCCTCGATATTTCTGTTCCCCAGTTTTACCTTTATGCTTCGGACACTGGCAATGTCCTTTTATATATTCGTCAAAATACTCTTTTCCATAATCATAATAAAGCTCATCCCCAGGCTGAATATCGCGAGTAGCGCGAATCTTAATATGCATTGCATACTGAATTGGTTCACAATTTGTTTTTACACAAGAATGATTTATGTAGCGAGCAATGTTCTCACGAGAATCGCCGCTTATAGTCCAATCTTTCCCGAGTGCAAATAAATATTTACCACCTTTTTTATCTACTTCATCATCACTAAGTAGTGGACCAACATACTCTATTACGAACGACCCTTTTTTGATTGGTGCAGTTGCGAACAAACCCAGTCCTGCAATAGATTTTTTTACTTCCAGTTTCTCACGCTGATCTTTTTGTTTCAACGGTTTCAAAACAGGCTTCTTTAATGTCTTTTGTTTCATGCGGATAATTAAATAACTCGTTTATATTATCACAAATAAAAAAGCGTCGCTAGGACGCTTAGTTATTTTTTGGTTAAGCTTTAGGAGGCATTCCAAAATTCGCTTCCTTACCAGCACGAACCATTAGTCTATTAATCGGATGCACTACCAAATAATAAATTGCCAATGCCATAATCAAAAATGAAAGTGCTGCATTCAAGAAATTACCGTACATAATAGCGCTGCCATTTATAGTAATTGCCATTGAGGAAAAGTCAGGCTGTTTGAATATAGCAGCAATGATAGGAGTGATAATATCTTTTACCAAAGAGTTAACAACATTACCGAAAGCTGCACCAATAACTACACCAATTGCCAAATCTACTACATTACCGCGCATTATAAAGGTTTTAAAACCTGATAACATAAAATTTTACTTAATTAATACTAAACTAATTATTGAGCGGGTTGTTCTTCAGCTGGTTTTTCTGCTGAATCTTCAGTCTGAGTTTCTACAGAATTTTCTGGAGATGTTTCTACTTGAACCTTAGCTAACTCAGCATCAATTTTTGCTTTGAACTCATCAAAGGAAAGCATGCGAGACTCTTTCACTCCATTGAAGAAGAAAGTCGGAGTTGAGTTTACACCAACTGATTGACCGTCTGCATAATCAGTTTTGATGATATCAGCATACAAGCGTTGTGATACAGCTTGGCGGAAAGTTTCTGTATTTAGTCCTAAGCTGTTTGCGTAATCAACGAATACATCAATTGGGAATTGAAAAATTAGTCGACTTGAGGCTATCCG
>CAZGCV010000001.1:47628-61931 GCA_964524735.1 uncultured Candidatus Saccharibacteria bacterium
ATCTGCCTGACGTTCGAACAATAAGTCATGCATTTCCCAGTACTTACCCTGAGCACCTGCTGCTTCAGCTGCTTGTGCAGAAATCTGGGCATTTGGATGAATTGAATCTAACGGGAAATTACGGAATACAAAATTTACATCTGGATTATCTTTGTATGCTTCAATTACCTGCTTTACAATCGGCTGCGCTGCAGCACAAGCAGGACACTGAAAATCACCAAACTCTACAATCGTAACCTTAGCCCCTGTTTGACCAGTCATGTGGCTACTGTCGCGAACCAAAGATTGTTCATCTACAGGAGCACCTGGATCTTTAGGTTGAGGATTTGCGAATATTGCAAGCATGATACCGCCAATAACAACGGCAATCGCAATGGCAATTAAAACTTTTGCTTCTTTTGTCATTTAGATTTCTTCTTTCCTGGAGTTTCTCCAATAAATAATAAGTGCAATAAGTACTACTGTGAACCCAACAAGTGCCTGTGCTGGAATCGGGAACGTTGCCAGCCAGCCAGTGAACTTAGTGGAACAAGAAATTCCAGCTACACATGGAGCAGCAGCCTCAGGCAAAATGTTAAAGTAGAGCAGGTTGTGGTATATAGCTACAAGCCAACCAATCACGGTAAGCACAATCGCCGGCCAAACCATATCTCGATTACGCTTGTAAATTGCGTAACCAAGGATTAACACCAACGGATACATTGCAATGCGCTGATACCAGCACAAAACGCAAGGAGGAAGGTGTAAAATTTCGCTGTAGTATAAACTACCCAGCGTTGCCAACAAAGCGATGGCAAATGCGCCATATAGCGCGTTCTTCTTTATTATTTCCATCATATTTAAAGTATAACACAGGCTCAGGCATCTGATTTTAGATTTTCTTAAGAAATAATTGTCCACAAAATCCCTTTGACATAAGCCAATAAAAAAATTATTATGAATTCTTAAACCGAAATTATTTCGTTAATGCCATCAAGGTTTGAGGTTGGCAAAGGAGTAACATAGCATGAGGATGCTTATCATCTCAAACAGCTCAAACGGAGCTTCAGAACTCTTGGCTGGATTCCGCAGTGCCGGATTTAGCGTAGACCATGCACTAGAAAGTGAGCAAGGTTCATTCTGGGCAAGGACAACAGATTACGATCTAGTACTAATAGATGACGGACCGCGTACAAACGCAAACAATATTTGTGAACATATTCGTTCACGAGGAAAAACAATGCCAATAATTGTTGTGTCTGACAAACCAGCCAGTGCTCCCCAAGGAAAAATATCTTTATTTGACGCTGGAGCTGATGATTGCGTCAGTAAAGAATGCCCAATGGATGAACTCACTGCAAGAGTACGAGCAATTTTAAGAAGACCGCGAAATATTTTTATAAACGACATACTTAAGCTTGATGACCTTTCTTTAGATGCTGTGCGCTATCAAGTCAAACGAGGGAAAAAAGCTGTTACTTTGACCAGGAAAGAATTTGGATTATTAGAATACCTGCTTCGCAATCAAGATAGAGTCATTTCTCGTACAGCATTAATTGAGCATGTCTGGGATATTCACGCTGATCTATTTTCCAATACCTTAGAAACACACATTTTAAATTTACGCAGAAAAATAGAATCTCCTAAAAAACGAAAGCTGATCCATACCGTTTCCGGTCGTGGTTATAAGATCGCTTTAAAACCTTAAACCACATATTCTAGAACAAAAACAGCGTTGACTAAGCCGTGATTTACCCTTATAATTACCTATCATACTAATTTATAGATAGGAAAGAATATGAGAAATATATGGGAAAAAGTTAAAAATTTCTTCCGCAGAATCTGGGATGGATTAACTGTAGCTGGTCGCATAATTATCAGTTTAGGAATTCTAATTATAGTAATCTTAATCGCTTTTGCTTTTGCAAAAGATACTGATGAAGAAAAACATGAAAATAACCCTCAAGTTGTTCAGGTTAGAAAACCATCTATTGGCGAACCTCTTGCTCCTCACACTCCTGGAGAAGAAGAATCAAAAAATGAAACTGACAAAGATGACTCAGGTAGTGTTGCTGGTGAATCTGTTTACGATAAAGGCATAGGTGCTTCAGCTCTAACATTCATCTCCCCTGCTACTGGGATTGATGATGACAAACCGATTCAATACAACAACGAAACCTTTAAATTCGCTGCAGTACTTCCGGCTTACTCTAAGGTTAATGAGCAAGCAGATGGGGTTCAATTTACATCTAGCAGTAAAGGTTTGCACTATATTGTTTCTGTAAATAAAGCCGGATCAGAAAACCTATCTGGAATTGAATCCCAACTTCGCAACAGCCCGACTGCAAGCAATATCTCTCGCACAAATTTTGCAGGTCATGAAGCACTAGCATTTAATGCAAAAGGGTTTGGGTCTGGAATAGCTTTCATTTCTAATGGAAATATCTATTATCTGTTTGGTAATCAAAATTTATTCGCAGACTTCAGACTATTATAAGAATAATAAAATCGCTCCAGAAGGAGCGATTTTTATTTTGATTCAATTTTACCGATCAGTTTTTCTACTAGAATGATGCAATGTTAACTGTACCATCTGCATCAATCATAGCTGTATAAACTGGTAATCCAGAAGCTAAGCGTTTCAGAGTTTCGCCAAGCTGTTTACCAAACGCATCGTCCAGAGCTTTGCGAATTTGGAAATCCTCTACAACATCACCTTGTGTAGCTAATGCTTCCTGTAAAATTCTGCCAAGTTTATCTAATTGTTGAGTATGTAGCGTTTTCTGATAAACAAATGCTTCTCGCAAGTCACTTCCCACGTGAATTAAAGGAAGGACGCCGTGTGTTTCAGAATTTACAACCACAACAGCTTGTTCGGCATGATCGCCATGCAATAATTCCTGATGAGCACCTTGTTCTAAAAGCTTTGGGAGTTCAGAAAAAATAAACTGCATCTGCTCAGCAGTTACACCATAAGCTTCTGGATCACCCAATGCTTGCTTAATATGACCGCAACCCATTCCAGGTTGAGTTGGCTCAGCATGATCATCAGTATGAAAAGCAAATTTCTGAACACCTCCAACTACTTCTATAACTGCATTCAATATAGTTTCATTTGGCAATGTTTTTCCTAATGCGTTCAAAGCCCCAAATGCTGCCATGAGGTCGCCAGCATCTGCACCAGGTTTAGAAATCATTGGGAAATTAGTAACGCCTTGGTACCGACCATCTACACAACGACTCCACTGATTCATACCATCAAGCGGCTTGCTGTTCATCTCCACAAAAACTTGTGCTTCTTCTAAATTCATTTTCTTGATATTAATTTCAATATTTTATTTACCTTTAGATTTTATGAAATTTCTAAGAAAGCGTCAACAAAAATACAAATAAAAAAGACGTATTCATGTTGAATGACTACGTCTGTAAAACAGATTATACTGCCATCGCATAATTATTACCTATAATGGCATTAACTAGCGCAGAATCCTGAGAGTCTGGAGAGTTATGATCAACCAGACCATGATCTAAAATTATCACTTTTATATCCGTGGATTGAATATGCACTAAAATTGGAACAACCTTTAAGTCCAGATTAAATTGATTAGAGTAATCTAGAACCTTAGACGTGGCAGTGAGCAACTTATGCTCTTGGATCTTAACATCTTCAGTTGTATCCGTTAAAGCTGGGAATCTTTCTTTATCAGATGCGCATCCAGTATGCGCAACTAACCATACTTTATTGGCGCCATGTTTATGAGTCAATCTGATAGCTTCAAAGCATTTTGCTTTTACAGCTTCAGTTCCATATACCAAATCACTAACTCCTCCAGGAGTTTTATAAGGAAACAACTCTCCTTCTTGCAACTCAAAGGTGTTACTGATATGACGCATACATCTACATATCCTAGGGTCAATGCATTCAAAACTTATCACTTTTGGATTGAACGCTGGTAACTCTTTAAAAAGAAACTCATCTCGAACTCCTAAGCGCAAAACTTGCACCGACTTATTCATAATTTTATATCCTCCTAAAAATAAAGTTGAAATTATTTTACAACAGAAAATATATTAGCATATTTTTGAAGTTTTGTCAATCTAGTCATACCATCATAGAGGTGTGATAAAATATAGATATGTTTACCATTCGTACGCGCTTTGCGCATGATATTGTCACAGAATTTTTACCACCATCCCGTGCTACCAAAAAGCAACGCGTGATTATTTTTGCTGACGGCATGCCAACTGTACCTTCGAAAAAAGCTCAGTTAGAATTTTTCAGCAAAAAAGGATTCTGGGTATTTGCTCCGCGCTATCGTGGCACATGGGAAAGTGATGGTAAATTTCTGGCACGCTCTCCTCACGAAGACATTGTCGATGTCATAGACGGAATTCATCAAAACTTTATAAGTATTTGGGATTATAATTTCCATGACAAGAAAAAATTCAAACTTCAACCTGATGAAATAATCTTAATAGGGAGCAGTTTTGGAGGACCAGCAGTTATCCTTGCTGCAAAAACAGACAAGCGCGTTACCAAAACAGTTGCAATCTCTCCGGTCATAGACTGGACCAAACCCGGAAAAGACGAACCGCTGGATTTGCTGGAAAAATTTACTGAACAAGCATTTGGTATGGGCTACCGAACAGCCAAAAACGGCTGGAGAAAAATTGCATCGGGAAAATTTTATAATCCTGTAAAACATATTTCCGAAATCGCAGGCGCAAACGTCCTCATGATTCATGCCAAAGACGACACAGTTTGCCGTTACTCAGAAACAAAAAAGTTTGCAGCAGCGACAAAAGCAAAACTCATTACTCTTTCGAAAGGAGGACATCTAGGTTCATCGATCTTGCTAAAACCTAGATTCCAAAAAATATTTTTCAACTTCATCAAGCATTAAAAGCAAAAGCCATGAAAAACAAAATTATTATAATTGCGGCAATAATAATTGCTATAGGAGGCACAGTATTTTTCTGGCAGCAAAAACTGAAACAGGAGGTCAAAAAAATAGAACTAGCGCAAGAAAATGAGATTAAATTTCCCGCAATCAACGGTGTGATCGTTCCAGAAAGCATAGCAAAAACTCGCCCATTAGCTGTGGTCATTGAAAATCACACTAATTCTAGGCCACAATCTGGAATAACAGATGCAGATTTTGTTTACGAAACCCTTACTGAAGGTGGTATTACCAGATTCCTAGCAATATACCAAACTAGGCAACCACAAGAAGTTGGTCCCGTGCGATCTGCTCGACCATACTTTAACTTTCTAGCAAATCAATGGTCTGCTGGTTATGCCCATGTTGGCGGCAGCACCGAAGCTTTAAACGAACTCAGCTCCAACGTCCACAAAAATTTAAACGATATAAATCAGTTTTTCTACGGCGATTATTTTTACCGATCTAAAGATCGCCCTGCGCCACATAACGCATACACTAAAATCGAATTACTGCGAAAACTAATGCAAGAAAAAAAGTGGGATAGCTGGAAACCTTTCAGATTTGCTGAGTTCTCAGTCACACCTACAGACCAACTTCAGCTTACAACCACAGAAATTACTGCGAAATTTTTTGATGCAAACTATACAGCTGTATTCACCTACGATCCAACAACCAATTCTTACAAACGTACCAATGGTGGTAAACTATCTAAGGACAAAAACAACGATCAACAAATTTCTCCAATGAACGTTTTGGTTCAATTTGTGGAAGACTACTCTGTACCACTAGAAACCACAACAGGACTAGGTTTGCGCTTAGAAAAATCTGGGAGATCTGTACTTTTCAATAACGGAACTTCTACAAACGGCACATGGTCTTACTCTAGCTCTAGCGGCACAACTACTTATGCTGGACCTGAGAACCAGCCAATGAAATTCGCACCCGGTCAAACATGGATTATCTTAATGCCAAAAAGTTTAACTAATAACATCACTTGGAAATAATATGACATTACCAAAAATAGGAGCTGCGGCTCCGGCAATCAATTTGCCAGATCAAAACAACAAGAAGCACAAACTTTCCGATTACAAAGGCAAGTGGGTTTTAATCTACTTCTACCCAAAAGACGATACTTCCGGATGCACAGCCGAAGCTTGCGCAATTCGCGACAGCTTCCCTAAATTCGGAAAACTAAAAGCAGAAGTCTTGGGGATTAGTATAGATTCAGTTACAAGCCATAAAAAATTCGCTGACAAATACAAGCTGCCTTTCACCCTTCTTTCTGATGAAGACAAAATAGTCGTAGAAAAATATGGCGTGTGGGGAGAAAAATCAATGTACGGTCGCAAATACTTCGGCACAAATCGCACTTCTTTCCTAGTTGACCCGAATGGCAAAATTGTGCGAATATACGAGAAGGTCAAACCAGCAGAACACGCAGACCAAGTGTTGGCAGACCTCAAAGAATTGCAATAATCCATATTTAGCGAAATGATTAAACACGTTAGCATTACAGTTCACGGCAAAGTCCAGAAAGTCGGATTCCGATTCGCTGCCATTGAACAGGCACTTGAACTCGGCCTGACTGGAATAGTAAAAAACTACGAAGACAATAAAGTTCAAATTGAAGTAGAAGGTGAAATAGATGCTTTAAAAATGTTCTTGCGCTGGTGCCATATTGGACCAAAAGGCGCAAAGGTAGATAAAGTAGATTACGAATCCACGGAAGAACTTCAAGAATACGAAAAATTCGACGCTGAGTACTAAAATAAAAACACCTTCGCATCTGCGAAGGTGTTTTGTTTATTAACAATTAGTAATCCCGAAGCTTGTGAATGTCTCCATGTTCTTTAATTCTCTCCAAAGCTTTTGCTTCAATCTGACGAATACGTTCACGAGTTACACCAAATTCTTCACCCACTTCTTCTAAAGTATGAGTAACACCATCTTCTAAACCAAAACGCATTTTCAAAATCTTTTGTTCACGAGGATCAAGGTCTTTCAAAATATTGTGCACATATTCTTTTAAGAGCTGGCGTCCTGCCATTTCAGTCGGCTTTGGCCGGTCTTCGTCTTCAATGAAATCTTGAAGATAAGATCCTTCATCATCTGGTCCGTCATCGCCGACAGGAGCATCAATAGAAACAGTTTCCTGAGAAATCTTTTTCAAATGATAAACTTTTTCTACATCAATTCCCATTTCCGCAGCAATTTCTTCTGGAAGCGGTTCACGGCCAAGATCCTGAACCAAAGAACGTTCTGCTTGAGCGTACTTGTTCAAGGTTTCAACCATATGAACAGGGATACGAATGGTACGAGACTGGTCTGCTAAAGCACGGGTAATAGCCTGACGAATCCACCAGGTTGCATAAGTAGAAAACTTAAACCCTTTAGTCCAATCAAACTTTTCTACTGCACGGAACAAACCTAAATTCCCCTCTTGAATTAAATCAAGAAGTCCTAAGTTTCTACCCATATATTTTTTAGCAATGGAGACAACCAAACGAAGGTTTGCTTCTGTTAAACGTTTACGAGCACCTTCATCGCCTTTTAAAATTCTTTTTGCCAAATCAATTTCTTCTTCGCTCTTCAACAAAGGCACTTTACCGATTTCACGAAGATACATCTGAATGGAGTCATCGTAAATATCACCAAGATCAAAGCCTTCTAACAGTTCATCTTTCTTTTTCTTACCACTGCTTTCTTCTTCATCAGAACCCTTGCTTTGTTCCCAAACGCTCGCAACCTCCTGATCAACCAACTCAACACCCACAGCTTCCAATGCGTCCATTACAGATTCAATTTCAACTAAATTATCTTCTAGATTAGGGAAAACATGAAGAATTTCAGCTTCTGTAACGAATCCACGAGCCTTGCCTTTATGAAGCAGCTCATCTAATTGCTGCTGAACTTTTTCACTATTAATAACAATTGGAGCAGCTTTAACAACCTGTTTTTTAACAGGCTTTTTCGATGTTGTTTTCTTTGCAACAGGTTTTACTGCTTTCTTTACTTGCTTTACTGTCTTAACAACTTTCTTTACAGCCTTTTTTGCTACTGGCTTTTTAGCCACAGACTTCTTTACAGCCTTTTTTGCTACTGGCTTAGTTTTCTTAACTACCTTCTTTTTAGATGCCATTCAAATATCTTTCTAAATTAATTACGAACGAAAGACAAGGCTCTCCATATCGATTAATGGAGGCTTATCTGTTTTTTGAATTGTAATTTGATTTCTAATTCTCGAGCTTTTGCTCAAGAGCATATCGCATGCTACTCAACTCGGCAAACAACTCAGTGTGTTGCTTTACAGCGGAATTGTCGTGCATGGACTCAGCTTTTTTGATGGCTGTCGTGGTATCTTGCAGTTGCTTAATAATACCTGCCTTTTTAAACAAATAAAAGCTTTTCTTTAACTCGCGCATTAAAGCCAGTTCATTATTTTCTAATTTCTCTAAGTTGGATTCTACCATAAACTCTGCCTCTTTGGCAAGTGCGTCCATAGCTGGAGTTTGAGCTTCTGGCGGCAAAGGTTCGTTCAACAGCGCTGAATTTATAACCTGTTGCATGGGGATAGAAATATAATTAGTAGGCAAACCTTCGGCAGCAACAAACTGGCGGTATTCCGCATACAAACGCAAACCACCTAAAATCTCTTTTTCTTGAATATTTTCCTGAGTGACCATTGATGGTTTTTCAGGAGATTCACGTCTATTTACTGACACATCCGCAACGACAGAACTTTTTTCGCTACTGCCGCCAGACTTTAAAGCAGCACGTAGTTCATTTTCAGTGACTGCAAATCGTTCGCTTATCATTCTAATGTAATGACCTTGCTCTAACGGATTTGCAACATATCTAAGAAGCGGCATTACTTCTTCAGTTAAATTTTGTTTTTGCTCCAAACTTCCAAAAGCAAATCTTTTTTCTGCTGAATCAATATAGAAATCTATAAACCAAACACTATCTGCCACAGCTTTACGCCATAAGCCTGGATTATTTCGAATCAGCTCATCAGGATCTTTCGCCTCATTAGGTAACTTAATAACTTTAATTCGAAACCCCATTGTCATAGCAAGCTCGCCAGCACGGCGAAGCGCCTGCATACCCGCTCCATCTGCATCAAAACAAAATTTCAAATTCTTTGTTAAACGACCCAACAACCTAAGATGATCTTCTGTCATAGCCGTACCACTAGTAGCAACTGTGTTATCGAAACCAGCCTGATGCGCAGTAATACAATCCATCTGGCCTTCGACTACAACTG
Organism: uncultured Candidatus Saccharibacteria bacterium; assembly: GCA_964524735.1. Taxonomy (GTDB): domain Bacteria; phylum Patescibacteriota; class Doudnabacteria; order UBA920; family UBA920; genus UBA920. The sequence continues at coordinate 56,815 of CAZGCV010000001.1, forward strand.
CTTCGTCTAATTTGCGGATTGCAGATTTTGCTGCGTAGAGTCCAAACAAAATTTTACTCTTATTGTAAATTGAAGTCTCAGGGCTATTTATATACTTCGCTGTTTTCTCATCACCACTCGGAAGAACCCGCGCTGTAAAACCAACTACATCTCCAAAAAAGTTTTTTATAGGAAAAGTGATGCGATTACGGAAACGGTCAAAAATAGTACCACGATCGTTTTTTGCAACCACTCCAGCTGCAAGCGCTGCTTGAGAAGTAACCTTTTTAGATTGCAGCGCTCGAATAAGCGCATCAAAACTATCAGGAGCAAAACCAATCTCCCAGTTCGTAATTGTTTGTTTGTTTAAACCGCGTTTTTCCAAGTACCCCTGAGCTTCCTTTGCTATTTCAGACTCTAACTGTTTAGAGTAAAACTTGGCAGTGAAATTATTAATTCGCACTAAATCTTCTGATATTTTCTTATCAGCTTGCGAACCAGAAGTTCTTTCCGGTAATTGCACACCGGCCTTTTGTGCCAACTGTTGCAAAGCTTCACGGAATTCTAAATTCTCGTAGCGCATTACAAAACCAAAAACATCTCCGCCTTCACCACAACCAAAACAGTGCCAAATCTGTTTTTGAGGAGAAATCATCAAACTGGCAGTTTTTTCATTATGAAAAGGGCACGAAGCTTTATAATTAGCTCCGCTTTTCTTTGCTGGTATATAAGATGAAATTACTTCAACTATATCTAGCTTATCTTTGATTTCTTGCAAGGTATTGTCTGCCATAAATTAGAGTTTTCTGAACGATTAGCGCGATTCTCTACCATCACTGTATCAGTAAATCCCACTCTCAGGCAACTCGACAAAATGACGAAAAGGTGTTAAAATAAACAGGATTTTACAACTTTTAACAGCTTGGAGAGGTCGCATAGTGGTCTAGTGCGCTCGCTTGGAAAGCGAGTAGAGTGTCAAAGCTCTCGGGGGTTCGAATCCCCCCTTCTCCGCCACGAGAAATTTTAAGAAAGGAATTTAATGTCAAAATCTCAAATCAATAATCTAAGCAAGCGCCAAATTTTGGAAAGCTTGATGTACGAACAAAACCAAAGCAATGCAACTTTGTCTCGCTTAATTACTGCTGTTGCCCGCACTGCTGGTGTAGACGCAGAAAAACTAGCAGAGATGTTCATCGATGACAAAGCAAATCAGGAATACGTTGAAAAGTTTAATGCTGGAGTAAAAGCAAAGCACGCTGCAAACCATCCTACTGGAGACAAATCAGCTGAAGCTACAGAAGAATCAAAAGAAGAAACTTCTAGCGAAACTGAAAATGCATAATCGTTTTCTAGTTAAATTAGTAATTCCACCTCTTGCTGTTTTAGTAATACATATTATTGCAACTGTCATTGGATGGTATGAAGCAATTTGGTACTTCGATAAACCAATGCACTTCATAGGCGGTATCGCAATCGCCATTAGTGCTTACTATTTAATAGCTTACTTTGAACAAGCTGGTAAATTGCAAATCAGTTGGAAACCTCTGAGAATATTAGCCATTACCTCTATAGTTGCCTTGAGTGCAGTTAGTTGGGAATTCATGGAGTTCTATTTAGACTCTATTTCCTATTCAGTTATGCAACCAAGCGTACGCGACACCATAACAGACTTGGTAATGGGAGTACTAGGGGGAATGATAACGGCTTGCATTACAACTTATTTTAGAAAATTCAAGAAATAAAAAACCGCCGGATGGCGGTTTTTAAATAATCTATTTAACTGTGACGGCTTGGACTAAGTTCATACGTTCGCCAAGAGGACGACCAGCAACTAATACAACCTTCTCACCTTTGTCTACCATTTTCAAACGCTTAACTTCTGCTACAAAATAGTTTAATAAAACTTCCACGTTTTTAAATGCGCTCAAACTTTTTACATACAAAGGAGTTACACCCCAGATTAAACACATTTGCCTATAAACTTTAGGTCGATCAGTCAGAATTATAATAGGAGCGTCTGGACGTTCTCGGGAAAGAAATCGAGCCGTGTACCCACTTTCAGTTGTACCGATAATAGCTTGAGCCTCTACACCCATTGCTAGACGTTCTACAGCCCCAGCAATTAAGGAAGCTTTGTAATCATCCATTGATGTTCCATCAAATGACTGACTAGGAGTATCATCATATGGAGATGTTTCAGTGGCTTCGATAATTCTACGCATTTCTTCCACAGCTTCTACAGGATAAGCACCGAAAGCACTTTCACCAGAAAGCATAACTGCATCCGCACGATCGATTACCGCATTTGCCACATCAGAGACTTCTGCTCTTGTCGGACGAGGATTGCGAATCATTGAATCCAACAATTGAGTTGCTACAATTACAGGCTTACCTGCAGCATTAGACTTTGCAATTAAGCTCTTTTGGATTAAAGGAACTCTGGAATCAGGAACCTCAACCCCAAGATCACCACGAGCAACCATAATACTATCTGAGTACTCTAAAATCTCATCGAAGTTATCTACCGCAACCCCAAGTTCTATTTTAGCAATTACCTTTGGTCGTTTTTTATCTTTTGGAAGATACTTTTCTATATACTTGTTAATTTGAATAATATCAGCCTTGCTTCGAACGAAAGAAAGAGCAACGTAATCAACATCATTCAATAAGCCAAATTTTAAATCTGCAATATCTTTCTTCGTAAAAATCGGGAAAGTAATTATACTATCTGGCAAATTCACGCCTTTATGAGAACGAATCTCACCCCCTGCTACAACAGTACATTCAATTAATCCAGTCTTTCCTGGCTTACCTTTTAAAACCTTGTTAGCCACAAGCTCAATTAAACCGTCTTCTATTAAAATGCGCTCCTTAGGTTTTACAGACACGCTTATATCGAAATCCAAAGGCACTACATCCCCACCAAGGGTTATTTTTTGACTCCTCTTTACAGGAACTGGATTATTAAGAGCGCCAATGCGAATCTTTGGACCTTGAAGGTCTTGCATAATAGCAATTGGAGTTTTCAGCTTAGCTGATACAGTTCGAATATTCTCCATTAACATTAAATGGTTGTCATAGCTGCCATGAGAAAAATTCAAACGCGCAACGTTCATACCATTCTTTATCAGCTGGGTCAGGACTTTTGGATTTTCAGACGCAGGTCCAATCGTACAAATAATTTTTGTTCGTTTCATATAAAATCTTGGTTTACGTTTTATTATAGCAAATCGAGTCATACCATTCTAGAATAAGGATTTCTGTTTTGGCTTTAGAGACATTTTTTCACGCTCCTCTGAGGAGTAGATTTGAATTTTGCCAAACACCCCATCATAACCACCAGCAATATTAACTCTACCCTGACGGACTCGAAAAATGCTTTCAGCAATCACAGGATTACTAATCCGAGCCAAATCTTCCTGACTAGACTCAAGCAGTAATTCAAACTCGGGCTTATAAGCCACCATATGCTCGTACATTGCCGCAACTTTTTTACTACTCACACCAACACCTAAGGTTTCTGCAATAATTTCTTCTAAAGGAATAATGCTTCTAAACGGAACAGCATGCTTTGGTGCTCGTCCATAATTTCTACTAGCCAACTCATCGACTCGATACATAACACCCCGAAGTAATTTCTTTCCACAAACAGGACAAATACCACCAAGCTTTTTCGTTTCTTCTGGCATGCAAGAAAAATTGCAATCCGCATGTCCATCCAAATGATATTTACCTTCTTCAGGGAAGAATTCTAAAGTTTCAATGAATTCATTCGATTTTTTGTCTCGAATAGATCTCATTATTTCCTCATAACTAAGCCTATTTTCATCTATTTCTAACACATTGGCTTCTCTGCCCAACTTTCTCAAACTGTGAGCATCAGAATTGGAAATTAAAGATATATCATCCAAACCTTTCACCTGCCAATTCATTTTAGGATCACTGGAAAGACCTGTTTCAATTGCAAATATATGTTTAGCCATTTCTCCATAAGCTTCTTCCAAGGAATCAAAACCTGACAAAGAACCAAAGACTCCAAAATGAGGAGTCCATGCATGAGCAGGAATTAAGACCATATTTTCATCTGCTTCTTTGCAAATTCTTAACAAGTCTTCACACTTAACGCCCATAATAGGCCTACCATCTGATCTTAAATTAACTTTACGGTCCTCTAAAATTTGAATAAACTTGTCCGCGGCATCAAAACTTGGAGCAAAGACTAAGTTATGAACTCTGCGAACTTTATCACCTTGTTTATAAATTGAAGCCAATTCTCCGCTAAGCATAAAGCGCGCATTGCTTTTACCTGATTTCAATTTAAATAAACCAGGCTCAGATTCCACCAACTGATCTTTTAACTCAGCCAGCCATTGTGGATGAGTAAAGTCACCAGTCCCCAACACGTTAATTCCTTTTTTATCTGCCCAAATACCAAGATTCTCAGGAATCAAATCTTTACTGCAAGCACGTGCGTATTTTGAATGTATATGAAGATCTGCAATTATTTTCATAGATAAATCTTAAACTATATACAAAAACATTTCATGATTAGATGGCGTTCTCCAGGTTTCTTTATGTGCCAGGCTTTTAATAGGAAAGTCCCGAACAACAATTTTCGTTCCGGACCTACATTCCACCAACGCCTTTTCAGCAACCTGATTCATTAAATGAGGGTACAAATAACAATAAATAATAGTTGCGTCTGACCAAGATTGATCAAAAAAATTACCAGAAATAAATTCGGATTTTGAGCTTGTTAACAATTTCCTTAGCTTTGCATAACTTTGAGTCCAACCCCTTCGCTGTAATCCTCTAGCTCGAGCCCCTGTTAAGTTTTCTATAGCAAATACTATTTTGCCATTACCACTTCCCAAGTCTATAAACAAATCTTCACTGCTAATTTGCAGACGTTTTGACATATCTTCTATGTCAATTTTACTAGTAGGTACAAATGGAACTCTAGTTTGCACATAATTCACAAACTCAGATAATATAATTATTAAAATTAAAATCGCCCCTCCGGCCATGCCAAACATAATAATATTCTGAAATACTTCATTCATAAAATCTATTTATTCGTTAATTAACGTTTGCGCATGAGCCAAATGGTCCGGGGTATTAATCCCGTAAATTTCTTC
>CAZGCV010000001.1:61941-62813 GCA_964524735.1 uncultured Candidatus Saccharibacteria bacterium
GCGATAGGCAGACTTTCAATCTTTTGCCCATCTTTAATTGCAAGCTCTACTATATCAGTTAGATATATTTCTCCTTGAGCATTCTCACTACCAATCTTCTCCAAATGAGGCCATAGCCATTGGCTATTAAACATATAAATTCCAGGGTTAATCTCTTTAATCTTTTTTTGCTCCTCGTTACAGTCTGCAAATTCCTGAATTTTAAAAATATTCCCAGCATCATTTCTCAAAATTCTACCGAAGCCATTAAAATGCTCGTAAATACCTTCAAAGCTTGGCGCTATACCTGTAAACATAGAAATCTTAGAACCAGTCTGTTCATGTAGATCAACAAGCTTTTGTAAGCTTGTACCAGTAACAAAAGGCATATCTCCATACAAAACTATAAAATTATCTGCGCTAACTTTGCCACGAGCCGCAAGCACCGCATGACCTGTTCCATTCTGTTCGGTTTGAAGCGCATATATAAAATCAGGTCCTAATTCTCGTTCAACAACCTCACGCATGTACCCCACTACTATGACTGGATTTGTATCAGAAGCAATGCAAGAAACTTCTTCTAGAAGATAGTTAATTACAGGCTTACCTCGAAGAGGAATTAAAACCTTAGGCATTGGCTCAGGTGTACTACCTGCCATTCTTGTGCCTTTTCCAGCAGCCAAAATAACAATTTGTCGTGACATATAAATTTAGTATAACAAAAAAGACATCCTTTAGGGATGTCTTTTATATAAATGGGCAGCTACCTACTTTTGCACTGGCATGCACCAGACTATCATCGGCACGACCGCGTTTTACTTCTGAGTTCGAGATGGGATCAGGTAGTGCCACGGCGTACATGCCACCCAAACGTCGGCTCACAGCTTCTTACG
>CAZGCV010000002.1:0-10406 GCA_964524735.1 uncultured Candidatus Saccharibacteria bacterium
CGGACAACAAAAAACTGAAACGAGCAGCCTGCTGCCGAGTTAAACCAATACCCAACCCTGCTACAATTGTTGCTCCGCTGCGAGACACTCCAGGTATAATTGCAACTGCTTGAGCTAATCCAATTACTAAGGCATTTTTCCAAGTCAGTTCATGCATATGTTTTATTTTCATCCCCCACCTGTCTATTGCGAAAATAAACAATGCGCCAACCGTTAGAGTAATTACAATTGTCAAAGGATTACGCAATACAGTAGAGATATGTTCTTCGAAAAGTTTTCCTGCTATTGCCGCTGGAATAGTTCCAAGAATAACCAGCCAAGCCATACGCTGATTCGGATCTTTGGCAAAATCTCTTTTTGATGGAATCAGAGATGCAAAAAAACTTTTAACTAGTTGCGTTATATCGTTGCGGAAATAAATTAAAACTGCAATTAATGTTCCCCAATGAAGAGCAACGTCAAAAGCAAGCCCTTGATCCTTCCACCCCAAAAGCCATGAAGTTACTATTAAGTGTCCTGAAGAAGAAATCGGCAGGAACTCCCCCAGTCCTTGGACTAGGCCTAAAATAATTGGTTGAATAAAGTCTGTCATTTATTTGATACCTGGTACAGGAAAGCCAAGAGAAAATTCGCGAACTTCCTGTTTGATTTTTTCGTGAAGTGTTGTGTCTTCCGGATTTTGCAAAGTTTGAGCGATCCAGTCAGCAATTTTTATCATGTCTTCTTCTTTAGCGCCGCGCGTAGTAATTGCCGGAGTTCCCAGACGGATCCCGCTTGGGTCTAACGGCGAACGTGGATCATCTGCAATCATATTCATGTTCAAAGTAATTCCAACACTGTCCAACAAAGTTTGAGCCTGCTTCCCAGTTACATTCCAAGAACTGACTGCGTCGACTAATAACAAATGGTTTGATGTGCCGCCAGTAATTAACTTTGCGCCGCGTGCTTGCAATTCTTCAGCGAGTTTCGCAGCATTGCGAATTACTTGCGCTGAATATTCAACGAACTCAGGTTTTAGAGCTTCTCCAAACGCAACAGCCTTTGCAGCAATATTATTCATGTGAGGACCACCTTGAAATCCTGGAAAAACTGCTTTATCAATTTTTTCTCCAAGCTCGCTTGCTCTTGGACCAGCACACATAATCATACCGCCGCGAGGACCGCGTAAAGTTTTATGTGTGGTTGTAGTAACAATATCAAAACCAAAGTCAAAAGGGTTTGCAAGCTGCTTCCCTGCTATCAATCCTGCAATATGCGCGGCGTCCATCATAGTAATTGCGCCAACTTCATCAGCTATAGATTTGATTTTTGCATAATCTATTTCTCGTGGATACGCTGAAAATCCAGCAAGAATTATTTTTGGTTTTTCACGCAAAGCAGTTTCACGCAGCTCTTCATAATCAATTTCTCCTGTAGTTACATCTTTCATTTTATAACGCACAAAGTTATAGAGCTTCGCCATTTTTGTAACTGGATGACCATGCGTCAAATGACCACCATGGGAAAGATCCATACCAAGCACTGTATCGCCTGTTTCTAGCAAAGCAAAATATACAGCGATATTTGCAGGCGCACCGCTTAATGGCTGTACGTTTACATGATCAGCGCCAAATAATTGTCTCGCACGGTTAATTGCTAATTGTTCAATAGCATCAGTATTTTCTTGTCCGCCGTAATAACGTTTCCCTATATAGCCCTCAGCATATTTATTTGTCATTACTGAACCAAGTGCTTCTAAAACTGCTGCGGATACATAATTTTCAGAAGGAATTAATTCAATACCCTCTTTTTGTCTTTGTTGCTCAGCCTTAATTACATCAGCAACTTCTGAGTCTGAATTTTCAAGATTAATTAAATCCATTGGTAACCAACATTAAATTAAGAAGTAGAATAGCGCAAAAACTGCACCTAGTATGAATAATGCCACAAAACTACCTGTCAGAGCAAAAACAACCATACCGGCTAAGGCCGCTAAAAGCTTACCCAATGCCAACATCTGCTCAAACCCGATTATATAAGGCATAATGTGCGTTTCATCGGCACGTTCGTAAGTTAAGGCAACTGCCGGAATAAACACAAGACTCTTTGTGGTTCTAGACATAGCGTCTGTGATAAAAGTTGCAAATGGAGACACAACAGGTAAACGAGCCAGCCAAGTTAAAGTGTAAATAACTGTACCAGCTTTGAGCAAAGAAGTCTTACTATGACTGTCAGTATAGAATCCTATATACAAGGCTAGCCCTGTTGCAACCAAGGTTGCAACAGTAACGAGTGTTCCGATATCCTGATAATTTGTAATTACAGTAAAAATGAATATAGGCCAGATTGTCATTACTAAAAGCTCTTCTCCAAATCCAAAATATCCTATAAACCTTTTTGGAAATTGTTTATAAAGCTTAATTGTATCGTGGAACTTATAAGGTTTAGGTTTGAATTTTTCCGCTGTCCAAAACAAAGGAATCACAGATGCAAAGTAAATAATAGAAGCGATTATGAAAATGGCTTCAATTCCAAGAATAGCTGAAAGAAAACCACCCATCATCGGTCCAACAATTTGCATAAAGCTCATGATTGCATACATCATGCTAAATTCACGACCTCGTTGCTGCTTACTAGAAAATCTGGACATACTTGCATGTAACGCCGGCCAGTACAAACTTTTCTGAACAGCAAAAGCTAGAGCGGCAGGAACCAACAAATAAACACCGTGTTCAGAATTCATTACTAAAAACCAATATCCAATTTGAAAAGGAATGCTAAAGAAAATTGCATGCGCATAACCAAACTTCGCAGCAAACTTCCCGCCTAATGGGATTACCAAAACGTAAATTGCGTACACAGCCGCCATAAACAACAACACCTCGGTCACAGATAAACCAACCACATGATACAAAAAGATCGGTTCGAATAAAGTAATAATTGCTTGCGCCAAATTAGCAATACCAACGGATGCGTAAAGATTACTAATTTGAGATCTGATTTTTGAGCTGAAATAATGCGGTAAATGGAAATGTTCAAAAAATGTCATTTTATTTTTGTTTTATATTTTCTTTAAGTTAAATGGAATTATTCTGTAGTCTGACCGTCAAAATGTTCTTCTTTTTCATCAGATTTTTTCTGATGCACTGTTCCATCTTTATGTTCTGGAGGTGCATATACGCTATATAGCTTCAATGGTTCAAGACCAGTATTCACAACATTATGTTTAGTCCCTGCTGGAATTATAACCGCGAATCCATCGTCTACATTATGTTCCACGTCATCAATGTAAACTTTTCCTTGACCAGATTCAAAGCGAAGAAACTGATCTAAATGATGTACCTCTTCACCAATTTCTTCCCCTGCTTGCAAACACATTAAAACTAACTGGCTATTTTTAGCAGTGTAAAGGACTCGACGATAATCAGAATTATCAAGAGTTAATTTTTCAATATTATCTACAAAACCTTTCATAATTTTATTTTACTATATTAATTATTTTATCTTGTACAAAAATAATTCTCTTAGGGTCTTCGCCATTAAGAATGTTTTGAATTTTTTCCAATGCCAAAGCAGCAGATTTTACGTCTGCTTCGTTTGTTCCTTTTGGCATAGAAAGAGTGTCTTTAACTTTTCCGTTAATCTGAACTACGATATTTGCATTATCTTCTCCTAAATACTTTTCATCTGCTTTTGGCCATGATTTATCTGAATTTTCAATAAGTTCATGAATTTCTTCTGCAATATGAGGTGCTATAGGAGAAAGCATATTTGCAAACACAGCGATTGTTTTTACACTAACCGGAAAGTCTTTAATTTCATTATGAAGAGACATTAAACTTGAAACAACAGTATTAAATCCGTAATTTTCTATATCTTCTGTAACTTTTTTTATGGTTCGATTTAGAGGTTTCAAAACCTGTTCAACGTCAGTTTCCGCGCGTTCTGCATTGTTCACCCAATACCAAATACGATCTAGGAATCTAGCCACACCAATAATCCCTTGATCACTCCAAGACACACTAGCCTCGTGCGGTCCTAAAAACAATTCATACATACGAAGAGTATCTGCTCCGTATTCTTTGATGATGCTGTCTGGATTAACAACGTTACCCTTACTCTTTGACATCTTGCTACCATCTGAAGCCAAAATAGTACCATGAGGTATTCGTTTAACATATGGCTCACTGATAGGTAGTAATCCTTGATCGTGCAAAAATATATTCCAAAAACGTGAATACAATAAATGAAGAGTTGTATGCTCCATTCCACCAAAATATAAATCTACTGGTAACCAATATTTCATTTTATCTTCTGAAGCAAACTTGTCTTTATTATGCGCATCAGCGTAACGAATATAATACCAACTGCTTCCAGCCCATTGAGGCATGGTGTTTGTTTCGCGCTTTGCTGCTCCACCACACTGAGGACATGTTGTATTTACCCATTCATCAATTGCAGCCAATGGAGACTCACCTGTTCCTGTTGGTTCGTAATTTTCTACTTCAGGTAACACAACTGGAAGCTGGTCATCAGGCACAGCAACTACACCATCTTTTTCACAATGCACCAATGGAATTGGCTCGCCCCAGTAACGCTGGCGACTAAACACCCAATCGCGAAGCCTATACTGAACTTTTGCAATGCCAAAATCATTTACAATATCTGCCCAAGCTGTATTAGATTGCTGACCAGTATATTTACCTGAATTAATTAAATACCCTGCATCAGATACAACCTCAACAATGGGTAAATTAAATTTAACCGCAAAATCATTGTCACGTTCATCGTGAGCAGGAACAGCCATAATTGCACCAGTTCCATAATTTACAAGCACATAATCTGCTATCCAAACAGGGATTTCTTCGCCTGTAGCAGGATTAACAGCCTGCACACCTTTCAGCTCAATACCTGTTTTTTCTTTACTATCGGTTGTACGTTCTATTTCTTCTTTTGCTGTAGCAGCATCAACGTAAGCGTATACTTCATCAATGTTAGAAATCTTTGAAGAAAGCTCTTCTATAATTGAATGTTCCGGAGCAATTACCAAATAAGTTGCGCCAAATATAGTATCAGGTCTTGTTGTGAAAACTTTTAAACTAAAATTAGTATCTTGAATAGCGAAATTAATTTCTGCCCCTTCAGATTTACCAATCCAATTTGTTTGTTCAAGCTTAACACGTTCAGGCCACTGAGGAAGTTTTTCTAAACCTTCTAAAAGCTTATCTGCATACTGTGTAATTTTTAAATACCACTGACGAAGTTCTTTCTTCTCTACTTTTGCACCGCAGCGTTCACATAATCCGCCAATGACTTCTTCATTAGCTAAACCAGTTTTATCTTGTGGGCACCAGTTAATTAAACCAGTTGATTCGTAAGCTAAACCAGCTTTATAGAATTGCAAAAACAACCACTGGGTCCATTTGTAGTACTCAGGGTCAGTTGTATTAATTTCACGATCCCAATCAAAGCTGTAACCTATGCTTTGGAATTGCTTTTTAATGCTGGCAATATTACTAGCTGTGGTTTCAGCAGGATGCTTACCATGTTTAATGGCATAGTTTTCTGCTGGCAAGCCAAACGCATCCCATCCAATCGGGTACATTACTTCAAAATTATTCATTCGGTAATATCGCGCCAAAACATCTCCAGCGGTATAACCTCTAACATGCCCCATATGCAAACCGTCTCCAGATGGAAATGGAAATTCCATCAACACATATTTTTTTTCTTTACCGCTATTTTCATTTGCAGCAAAAGTCTTATTGGATGCCCAATATTCTTGCCACTTTTTTTCTATTTGAGATGCATTATATTTCTTCATAAATTTAACTTTCTATTCGCTTTTGGAAATGCTGATAATCCTGGTAGTCATTCCAATTACCGCCCCACTCCCAACCTCGCTCTTTCATAAATTTTACTACAGGATGTTCTTCATACAATGTCCCAGCTTGTTCAATATCATACGCTCCATCGGCAGGCTGAGGAGCCTCCCCTTCTTCCACCAATGGATTTAGCTTAGGATTTAAATCAATTGCAAAGCCATATGCATGCAATGACAATCTATCGGTTCCGACAATTTTACGATAATTAAACCCGGAAGAATTATTTGCAGACATAGAAGATTCATCATTCCAATTAAACTTTACAATTGGAATTACACTTTCAACAGGAAACCTTTGATCTTCAGGCAAAGTCATCAACATTGCAAATAAATCTTCAACGTCTTTTTGCAAATCCTCATGTACAACAATCTGACCTTCGTGAAAGCTATTATCAAATCCCAAATACTTCACCGTAACCAAAGATAGCTTTTCTTTAATTTCCTCAGGACATTCCGGATGATTAACAGCTTCTTCCAAAGTCATTTCGCTATCTAAAATAGGACGTTCGAAACTGCCGTCTGTTTCCAGATTTTTCTCATAGATATTCGGCTGTTCAAAATTCCTTTCCGGCATTTATTCTAAATTAAAAAGATTTTTAGCATTTTTTGTAGTTTGCTCTGCAACTTCTTCTACTAAAATATTTTTCCATTCTGCAATTTGTTGAGCAACTTCTGGCAAATAACTCGGCTCATTCCTTTTACCCCGATTAGACTTTGGTGTTAAGTAAGGCGCATCAGTTTCCAAAATAATAGCTTCTAAAGGAAGAGCTTCAACAACTTCACGACTGCGAGATGTTTTATCAAATGTAATGATTCCATTTAGACCAATATAACCGCCCAAATCGGCAAATTTTTTTGCCAGGTCTGCATTACCGGTATAACAATGAATTTCAAAACGCAAATTCTTACCAGCATCAGTCCAAACACCAGGCGTTCCGCTAGAAGCGGGATTCTTAACCTGTGTAATTATGCCGAGCATTTCTTCGTATGCATCCATAGTTCCATCTGATGGCCGACAATGCACGCATAACGCTTTATTGTTTTCTAAAGCAAACTTAATTTGCTTATGAAAAGCTTTGCGCTGTAAATTTTTTATTTCTTCATGATCGCGCCCTTCTGGCAAGCGATAGTAATCCAAACCACACTCACCTATTCCAATTACACGTTCATTCAAAACAAAGTCTTTATACAAACCTGCATCAAAAGATTCCTCGCGGGTTTTAAGTTTTACCTCTTCTTCATCTTCAAAATCGTGTGCAAAAGTGTGTGAAGGATGCAAACCAACAACAGCGTATACATTCTCTGGAAAATCTTTCAGCAATTCTACAGCCTGTCGGCTAGTATCAATTTGAGTCCCCACATTAACAACTGCAACGCCTGCATCCAAAGAGCGCTGTATGGCTTCGTGCGCGTCATCTTTAAATGCGCGAAGATTTACATGTGTGTGAGTATCAATGAATTTCATTATTTATTTTCTTCTTCTGAATCTTGAATTCTCGGGAATAAAATTTCTGATTTAACAATTTTTTCTGCACGGACAGAATCTAAAATCTTTTGCGCAGAATCTGGAATGAAAGGCAATAACTGCTCAGCAACGTCTTCAATTATTATCAAAACCTCTTTTGCAACACGAGCGAATTGTTCTAAATCTGTTTTGCCCAACTCCCAAAGCTTGGTTTCATCAACGATTTTATTAGCTCGGGCAACATCCTGCCATATCAATGCCAACGCATCATGGAAACGGTATCCGTTAATAAACTCGCCCAACTCTGGAATAACTCTCCCCTGTAATGGCACAGTACCTTGCGGAATTACTCCGTCCAAATATTTTTCAACTAAGGTTGTAACACGACTTACCAAATTACCCAAACCGTTAGCTAAATCACCTTCGTAACGCGCACGCAATTTAACTTCACTAACATCACCATGAGCATCAAACGGAACTTCGCGAAGCAAGAAGTAACGAACTGCGTCTGCACCATACTTTTCAACCCATTCATTTGGATCAATTATATTACCAGTTGTTTTAGAAATCTTCTTGTTGTTCAAAGTTAAAAAACCATGGACAGCAACTGACTTTGGCATTTCCAGACCAGCTGCCAAAAGCAATGCCGGCCAGATAATACAGTGAAACTTTGCAATATCAGGACCAATCACATGCACATCTGCAGGCCAATAATTTTTCTCATTGCCGTTTTCATCTTTAACCAAAGCGCCAGTGTAATAGTTAATCAATGCATCAACCCAAACATAAATAGTTTGTTCTGGGTCCCAAGGCAAAGGAATACCCCATTTTACATTTGGACGACTAGCTGCGATATCGTTAAAGCCTTCGTTCAGCATTTCCAAAATTTCATTCTTAGAATGCGCTGGGTAAATATTAAATTCGCCAGATTCAATTTTTTCTTTAATCTGGGATGTAAATTCAGAAACCTTAAAGAACCAATTCTTTTCTTTAATCAACTCTGGCTTAGTATTATGATCTGGACATACGCCATCTACTAAGTCTTTTTCTGTAACAAATGCTTCGTGACCTACACAGTACAAACCTTCATAATCTGATTCATACAGATAACCATTCTCTTTTATTTTTATCACCAGCTCTTCAACAGTTTTAAGATGATCAGCATCTGTAGTACGAATAAAGCGATCATAAGAAACTTTAAGATTATCCCAAGGCTGCTTAAAACCTAAAGCTGCTTGATCTGCAAATTCTGCTACTGGGATTCCTTGAGCTTCAGCAAATTTTTCAATCTTTGCGCCGTGCTCATCTGTGCCTGTTAAAAAACGCACATCATATCCTTGGGCACGATGAAAACGCGCCAGCACATCTGCTGCCACTTTTTCATAAGAATGCCCAATATGAGGCTTGCCGTTTATGTAGTCAATCGCTGTTGTTACGTAGAATTTCTTATCTGTCATTTCTGTATATATATAAAAAGGCTCTTGTTTGAGCCTTTATATTATACCGATTTTTACTGATGTAGACAAATGTGAAAACTCGCGCTAAACATCTGGCTGAGCTATCAATTCCGGAGGTTTTTGATTAAACAATTCGGCTATAACCACCATAATTGCACCCGCCAGAGGTACGGCCAACAATAACCCCAAGATACCTGCCACTTTAAACCCGATAAGCAGAGCAAGCAAAACAACCAAAGGTGAAGTTCCTACAGTTTTTTCCATAACTTTAGGGACCAAAACATACCCTTCTGTTTTCTGGATAATTATATAAAGAATAATTACACCGATTACCAATGCAGGACTTTGAATTAAAGCAAAAAATACAGCAGGTATTGCTGCTAAGAATGGTCCTACGTACGGAACAACTTCTAACAAACCAGCAATCAGTGCCAAGAACAAAGCGTATTTAACTCCAAGAATAGAAAGTCCAATGTAAGTCAAAACGAAAATAAACACGCTTAGAATAATCTGCCCAACAACCCACAACCCCATTTTACGCTGAATCTTTTCAATTAGATTCATAACAACGTTCTGATGCGCAGAAGGAACCAGATCATGAATAAATTTTTTCATACCACGATCCGCAGCAACAAGATAGAAAGATATTACCAAAACTGTTACTACTGCAAACAAGCCATTAAATAATCCTACTGTTCTTGTTACGAAACTGCCTGTTCCCCCGCCAGAAAACAAAGTTTGAATAACCCCATTTAAATCAGCACCTCCAAACAAAGCCATTAAATTTGGATATCTTGCCTGTATTTGAACCGCATATTGTGGCAAGTTTTCTGTAAGGAGTTTGAACTGCTCCATAACTAATGGAGTCATTAAAGTTGCTATTAAAGCAACCAGGGCAATTACTACAAAGTATGCACCCAGAACACTTACAGATCTTGGTATCTTTCTACGACTTAAATAATCAACCATCGGTTCCATAGCAGACGCAATAACCAAAGCCAAAAGCAAAATAATCAAAATGTCGCGGATAATCCAAAGGAAACCCAAAATCAACAAAACAGCGACTACTTTTAAAATTACCTTGGTTGAATAATCTAGTTGAAAGTTCATAGATTTAGTATACTACAAAATTTACTTAAAAAAGAAAACCCATCTAAAATTAGACTGGGTTTTCTGTGTTATCAGAAGCTTCCAAAGCAGCTTTTGCTTCTTCCATTCTCTGATCAATAATTTTAATACCTTCTAGACAGTAAGCTTTGATTTGTTCGCGCAAAAAGTCGGTTAAACCTTCGCTTTGCAAATCGCGAATTAAGATATCTTTAATAGTTTGGTCTAAATCAGAAGCCTGAATTAGATCTACTACTTTTTGAATTTTTTCGTCCATAATTATCTAAATATTATACTTCCACCGCATCCAAAGCAGCGTTCAATTCAACAAATTTCTCGCGCTCACCTGCTAATTGTAAATTAATTTCTTCAAAACTCAACCCCTGAGCTTGCATATTTTTAGTCTTTTCTTGAATTCTTTCAAGTGATTCTGCGAAAGCAGCAATGATTTGACTTTGATCAATGTTAGCTTCTGGATTAAATCCTGTTTCTGGTCCTCGTCCAAACATATTTT
>CAZGCV010000002.1:10416-29587 GCA_964524735.1 uncultured Candidatus Saccharibacteria bacterium
TTTCCTTTTATTTCCAGGCTTTGTCTCTCAAAGCCTTCATTAGCTTAATGTCTGTCTCAACTTTATCATGCTCAGTTTCCAAAATCAAGGGAATCGCCATCTTTTTTTGCTTCAAGTACGCGAAAATTGCCTCAAAACCTTTTTTGCCGATCTTACCATCGCCAATATGCTCATGTCTGTCGACATGCGCACCTAAATCTGGCTTACTGTCGTTCACATGACTCATTCGAAGCCATTTCAGACCAATGATTTTATCAAAGTGATTAAAAGTCTTCTTAACAGCTTCTGATGTACGCAGGTCGTATCCGCTACTAAATGCATGTTGAGTGTCAAAACAAATACCCCCAAAACCTTTCATCTTCTGAATCGGAGCCATAAGTTCAGCAATTTCTTCAAAAGTATCGCCCATTACCGATCCAGAGCCTGCAGAAATTTCTATTAGTAGTTCAGTCGTGCCTTTGTAACCCTGCAAAACTTTTTTAAGCCCAGCTTGTGCCTGCTTCATACCTTTTGCTTCGCCCAAATCTTTAAAACTTCCCGGATGAAACATTACGAAGTCAGCACCAAGCTGAGAGCCGCGCTCCAATTCTTGTCTAACAACCTGAATAGATCCATTATAGATTCTAGGATTACCTGATCCAAAATTAATGAAATACGGGCAGTGTATTACAAACACCTTAAACCCATTGATACCCATAACGGACTTGAATTCATCTACAACCTCTTGGGTAATAGGTTTAACCGGACCGCCATGTGGTGATCTAGTAAAAATCTGAAACACTTCGCATTTCAAATCTGCGGCATTCTTAGGTGCTTTTGGAAGACCTCCAGCCATGCTAACATGACAACCGATTTGCGGCTGAGGTTTTGTTACTGCTTTTGCTTTTACAGATGTCTTTGCAGCTGTCTTTTTTACTGGCATAAACTTAAAATTTTGATATTATTTTTCCAAATTGAGCTGTCTTTTTATAAGGACCGATTATTGCCAAAGAAGTTTTTGATGGCTGGAATAATTCATTTGCTACATCACGCACTTGCTTAATAGTTACTGCATCAATTTCTTTAAATACATCAGCTGGAGTTTGCGTATTCTTTTTAAAAGCGGTTTGTTCTAAATACCAATCCAAACGAGCCTGATTATCTTCCAAATACAAAGTTGTGCGTCCTTTTAAGTAAGCTTTCGCTTTTCCAAGTTCACGCTCAGTTACTGGAATAGATTTTATATCTTTCAAAACTTCCAAAGTAACTTTTAAAGCTTCTTCAATATTACTTACGCGAATACCAGCACTAATATCGAAAACACCAGTATCTTGATACTGTCCACTACCAGCGCGAACATAATAAGCCAATCCCCGCTTCTCGCGAATCTCGCTGAACAAACGAGAACTCATGCCGCCACCAAGAATAGCAGCAAGCACGCTAGCTGCTGCGTTCTTCTTATGATTCACATCATAAGATTTAAAACCAATATTAAAATGTGCTTGCTGAGTATCTTTGTACTCAACTTTCACACGAGGAGTTTTTTGACTATCTTTTGCTTTAGGCCACTTCTGCCATTTCTTTGCAGGAAGCTTGCTCCAAAACTTTGTAATCAATCTATTTAAAGCAGCGCGGTCGTACTTTCCTGAAATACCTAAAATAATATTTCCTGGCTGATAATTACGTTCCATATAGCTTTGGAACATTTGACGAGTAAATTTTTTAACAACTTCCGGGGTGCCAGCAATATCACGTCCAAGAGGATCACCCTGCCACATAATTTCTTCTAAAACATTACCAACATTAATGCGAGGCGTGTCGCGGTACATGTTTATTTCTTCTACAATTACACCTTTTTCACGCTCAAGCTCTTCTTTATCGAGAAGAGGGTTTTGAATCATGTCGGTAAGGACTTCAAAAATAACCGGCAAGTGAACATGACGAGCTTTAATATAATACTGAGTATGTTCTTTTCCTGTATTAGCATTCATTTCTCCGCCAATACCGTCTATAAGTTCAGTAATAGCCATAGTGTTCGGATACTTTTGTGTGCCTTTAAAAAGAAAATGTTCCAAGAAATGTGAAATACCATTTTCTTTTGCTGTTTCGCTGCGAGAACCAGTCTTAACAAAAAAGTCTACAACAACGCTTTCTGCATCGTTACTAGGAACTTCTATAATTGTTAATCCATTTTTTAAAACTCTTTTGTGATATTTCATTCAAATACTTATGAATTAATTTTCTCTTTTATGTAATTAACAAGGTCGCTAATTTTTACACGTTCTTGTTCTGTAGTGTCGCGATGGCGAATTGTTACTGTATCATCCTCTAAAGAATCAAAGTCTACAGTAATACCAAATGGCGTACCGATTTCATCTTGACTATAGTAACGTTTTCCTACGTTTCCACGGTCGTCCCAGGCAGTCATAAATTCCTGGCTAAGCATGTCGAAAACACCACGAGCCTTTTCAACCAGCTCGGGTTTATTTTTAAGTAAAGGAAAAACAGCGACTTTGTAAGGTGCAAGCTTCGGGGGCAAAGAAAGCCAAACACGCTTGCTGTCCCCTTCACCTGTTTCTTTATAGTGGTCTAGCAAAACCGCCAAGAAAGAGCGATCTACACCCCAAGTCGGCTCAATTACATGTGGCACATACTTTTCATTTGTCTGCGGATCTGCGTAGCTCATGTCTTCGCCGCTTGCTTTAATGTGATTTTGCAAATCAAAGTCACCACGGTAAGCCAATCCGTACAATTCTTTCTTACCAAAAGGATAGTCGTACTCAAAATCCAAAGTGCGCTTGCTGTAATGAGCGCGGTCTTCTTCTGGAACTTCCAATTCATGAACATGAGACATATCTAATTTAAGGTCATCACGCATCCACTTAATCATTTCTTCTTTCCAGTGCTCAAAATGAGCATTCCATTCAGCATCATCTTTAGGAACTGGAATAAAGTATTCGATTTCCATTTGTTCAAATTCTCTGGTACGGAACACAAAATTTCCAGGAGTAATTTCATTACGAAAAGCTTTTCCTTGCTGTGCAATACCAAAAGGAACCTGCTTTCTAGAAGTTGTTTGTACATTCTTAAACTGCACAAACATTGCCTGAGCTGTTTCTGGACGGAAGTAAGCTACGTTAGCCTGTTCTTCTGCAGGACCAAGAAAAGTTTTCAGCATTAAATTAAACTGCTTAGGTTCAGAAAAACCATCTGTTTTACCACAGCTTGAGCACTTAGCTTTTAAATCAATTTGGTCAGCGCGAAAACGTGCATGACAAGCTTTACATTCAACTAAAGGATCTGAGAAAGTTGCTACATGACCAGAAGCTTCCCAAACTTTAGGATTCATTACCAAAGCAGCATCAATCCCAACCATGTCGGGACGTTGCTGTACAAAGCGTTTCCACCAAAGCTGTTTAATATTATTTTTTAATTCAGTTCCCAAAGGACCGTAATCCCATGAGTTTGCCAGCCCGCCATAAATTTCAGATCCAGGATAAACAAATCCCCGACGCTTAGCCAAGCTAACAATTTTTTCCATTAAATCTTGTTCAGAATTCTTTTTAGACATAGAGAGATTATACCAATTTACGCTTAATTAAACCAGTACTGAAGGTCTTCTCCGCGAGTATCAAAATTTAGCACTGTTGTTTTTTTGGAAAGCCGGTCAAAAACCTGCGGTCCATTCTCACGCATAAACACGATTCTTTCTGAAGAAACCGAAAGCAAGCTTAAATAGTTTGATTTAAAGTTTTGAGGGTTCGTTCTGTCGAATATTAGCAAGTCGATAAACTTGTCTTTCGCGCTTACATCAAGTTCCACAATCGCGCCAGGAATTGCAGCGATTAAAGTTTTATCATTCTGCCACTTCATATCTAAAACTGAACGCAGCTTATTTTTATCAACGTTATTGTCGAATCTTAAATTATGAAAAACGGTTTTAGTTTGCTTAGTCGTAAAATCATACGTACGTATTTCTGTTCCTGTTGTACAAGGCTCGCTAGCCGCAAAAATCTCTGTACTGTTTTTTTCTGGAGTTTGGCAAAAAGTATAAGCCCACAAATTACCATCAGGGCTTAAAGTGCCTCGGATAAAATAATTCATTGCAGCAGCTGGAACTGGTGTAACTTTCGTCGCAGCGCCCGTTTCTACATTAACCTGATAAATATCACCCCAAACAGCGCCCGCATCTCCACCCAAAGCACTTACAATTAATTCTTTATCGTTATTGCGCCATGCTAATACTGAATAACCTTGATAGGTCTGTTGTTGGGTTTTCTTAATTAACTCTTTCTTTTCTTTTGTTTCAAGATTATACAACCACAAATCACTCATGTTGGGATTACCTTCATAAGTTAATCCGTAAGCAAGCCATTTTGAATCGCTTGAAACAGCAACACTCCGCAAATAACCTTGTTCACCAGTTTCCACTAATGTTTCCAGTTTGCCAGTTTTGACATTGAAAATTTGGATCGCTTTACCGCCGCCGTCCGTAGAAACCAAATAACTGTCAGGCTGCATGTATTTTCCTAAAACGTTTACGGATAGAGCATCAACTCCTGTAACTTTGGCATCTGAAAACCGTGGGTCTGATGAATATGAATACAAATTTAACTGTTCACCTGGACCATGTGCCAAATAATACCCCGCCAAATTGTTTGAGGTGCTATTTTTTGAATCATCTTTTTCAATTACATAAGCTTCTGGAGCTTCTGCATTAGGAACTAGGTCACGAGCAAACCAACCACCTACCAAAGCCGCTATCAACAAAACAGGAAAAATCAATCTCCATATGCTGAACCTGCGTTTTTCAGGAAGTTCAAATTTAGTTTCGTTGGACATTAAACTTCGCAAACTATCTTCTTTAGATTTAGAATTAGTTTTAATTGTATTTTTGATTTCAGGCATATTTTCTAAGATTATCTTGTATTCATCATAACATGATATAAAAATACCTGCTGTTGCAGGTATTTTAAATTAAGAAATTTCTTTTTTAGGAGTAAGATCTTTAAAATCTGTCAGCATGTCTTGAAAATAATCATACTGAATTGCACCACGAACCTTCTCCATTAAGTTAAGGTAAAAACGCAAGTTGTGCATAGTTGCCAAACGGGTACCAAGCATTTCACCGCTTTTAATTAAGTGGTTAATGTAAGCGCGTGTGTGATTTAAACATGCATAACAATTACAGGTTGAATCAATTGGAGTAAAATCTTCTGCGTACTTAGAAAGACGTACATCAATTGTTTCGTAACCTTCTTTGCCGTTTTCATCGCGAGCAGATATATATAGACGGCCATGACGAGCTTCTCTTGTTGGAATAACACAGTCAAAAGTATCACAACCCTGACCTACCGCTTGAACTATATCGTAAGGAGTTCCAACGCCAAGCAAATGCTTCGGTGCAGTTTCTGGAAGATGCGGAATAGCATAACTTACAGCTTTCATCATTTCTTCATGAGGCTCACCCACAGCAACACCTCCAATTGCAAATCCTTCAAAACCAAGTTCAACCATATTCTTCGCAGACTGCTCGCGCAAATCTTCAAAGCTCGCTCCTTGCACAATTCCCCAAAGCTTTTGACCAGGGTTAACAGGATCGCCGTTTTCCATAATTCTTTTATGTTCAGCAACTGCACGTTCAGCCCAGCGCTTGGTTAACTCAATAGACTGTTTACTGCGTTCATATTCAAATGGAAAACCAGGAAAGTCATCTAAGATTAAACAGATGTCGCTACCTAAATTTGCTTGTATATCAATAGATTTTTCTGGTGACAGAATTTCCTGCTTTCCGTCCATATCAAATTGAAACAACACGCCAGCTTCCAAAACTTTGCGCATCTTTGCCAATGAGTAAACCTGAAAACCACCAGAGTCAGTAAAGATTGGCCCTTTCCAGTTCATAAACTTGTGCAGTCCGCCGGCTTTATAAACCAGCGCATCACCGGGACGCTGCCATAAATGATAAGTATTTGCGAGCACCATTGTTGCCCCCCAAAACTTAATTTCTTCACTGGTCACAGTTTTAATAGTCCCCTTTGTTCCAATAGGTAAAAACTGCGGAGTTTTTATGTCTCCATGAGCAGTATGAATAACGCCAGCACGAGCGCGACTGGCTTCATCTTTTTTGAGAATTTCGAAATAAGCTTTTTCAGAAGAATTTTCTTGCATAGATAGATATTATACCTTTTATATAGATATAAATAAACCAATTATTCAATAAAAATGATAGAATCATTATATTATCCACACAGTACCTTGCATAAAAAGGTACTGTGATATATAATAAACGTGCTATTAAAATATTCAAGCTATGGAACCAGAATCAAACATTGAAAATGCCAAAGCGCAAATGCGTAAAGGCATGCTGGAATTTTGTACTCTATTAATTATTTCCAAAGAAAAATCTTATGCGAGCAACATTCTACAGCAATTAAAAGAAGCTAATTTGTTAGTTGTAGAAGGAACACTCTACCCCCTATTATCTCGACTCAAGTCTGCTGGATACTTAGAATATACATGGGAAGAATCAAAATCCGGACCGCCACGTAAATACTATACATTAACTCAAACTGGGAAAAACGCATTAAATAATCTTCACGAAACTTGGACAGTATTTTCCAAATCAATTAACTCACTCATAAACAAGCACTATGAAAAAAACAATTAACATCAATTTAGGAGGAAGAATCTTCCATATAGAAGATGATGCGTTTACATCATTAGATGTTTACTTGAATGAAGTAAAAACTAAATTCGGCACCTATCCTGATAGCGAAGAAATCATTGCTGATATTGAAGCTCGCATTGCAGAACATTTTGAACAAAGCGATAAAGGCAAGCAAGAGACAATAATTTCTGCTCAAGATGTGCAAAACCTAATTCAGGTTATGGGAAAGGCCGATGAATTTGAATCTGATGAATCAAGCTCAACCAACCAAACACAAAACACAGTTAGACAAACAAGATACCGAGGTCGCTTGTTTCGCAATCCTGATGATGCAATTCTTGGTGGTGTAGCAAGTGGTATTGCCGCTTACTTTGACTGGGATCCGATTTGGGTACGACTTGCATTTGCAGCTAGTGTTTTGCTAGGTGGTTACACAATTATTCTTTATATTGTTCTTTGGATAATCGTTCCAGCTGCCGAATCTGAAAGTGATAAACTAGAAATGCAAGGAGATGCTATTACACTTGCATCACTAGAAAAAAAAATCAAAGAAAAAGTAAATTCTGAGAAACTGCAAAGTGTTGCAGGAAAAGCTGGAAGAACCGCTAAGAAAACATTTTCAAATGCAGGCACAGTAACAAAACAGTTATTCTCTGCTGCAGGCAAACTTTTCGGAGCATTATTAATGACAGGTGCTACGATCGGTTTCTTTGCAATTAGTTTTGGACTGGTTGTTGCAATCATCACTTTAAACAGCCCAAACTATACCCAGTTCCCTATTAAAGAATTCTTCGGGAATTTCCAATACTATCTACTTTTAGTTAGTGGGTATTTCGCGGCATTGATTCCTATGATTATCTCTTTCGTAATTGGTCGCAAGCTGTTCGATAGAACCAAAACTTTTCATGGAAGCATAACCATCGGACTTATTGCTATTTGGTTTGTAGCGGTTGGAGCAATTGGAAGCATTGCTGTTAACAAAGCCCCACAGTACGAACCATTTGTAGAAAACCACCCGGCATTTCGACAAACAATTACGGATTATAATGATCTCGCCGAATTTACATCTATTGAAGCTTCTGGCGATGTAAAGATTAAAATTTATAATGGACCTACAAGAGTATCTAGCGCAGCAAGAGAATCTGAAATCCCGAACTTATCTGTAAAAGTTGAAAATAATATTCTAAAAATTGATAAGTCTTACGAGTCAAATAATTGGTGTTTACTATGTCATTTTAAACCAGTGGAAGTTTCTATTAGCTTAGAAGACCTTAAAGCAGTTACCCTTAATGACACATCCAACGTAGACTTCATCTCTTATAACGCTAATTCTTTGCAAATAACGGCTACTGATGCAACTTACGTTAGAGGCAATATAAATTCTGAAACAATGATCCTTAACCTATCAGGAAGTGCAGCTGCAAACTTGGAAGGCGGTGTAAAAAAACTAACTGTTAACACTGACGCAGCCTCACGTGTTTATGCAGAAGATCTTATTGCTGAAACAGCTGAAGCAACAGCTAAAAACGCTTCTAGAATAAACTTGAATGTTACTAAAACAGTAAAAGCTGAAGCAACAGATATAGCAAATATTAAATATATTGGCGGCGCTGTATTAACTGGAAATCTTCGTGATCCAAATGTATTCAGAAATGATCGACATAATAATCAACGAAGTCAAAATTCAAATACAGAATCTGAACCAGAAGTCATGATGCAATAAAATAAAAGACTCTACATTAAGTAGAGTCTTTTTTAAATTCAGATTTAACGACGAGGTCTTTCGCTTCTATCTCCACCTCTGTCATCGCGACGCGGTCCACGATTGAAACCACCGCGACGGTCTCCGCCACCACGAGACCCTCGGTCTCCGCCACGACTTTCAAACGCAGCACTCTTAGCTAATTGTTCTGGAGTTGGCTCTGGCGCAAATGGCTTGTGAGTTAAGTTAATACGTCCTTGTTCGTCAATTTCTTGAACTTGAACTTTTAAGGTATCGCCTACTTTTACAATATCAGAAGGAGCTCCAACTCTATAATTCGCTAACTGAGAAACATGGACCATTCCATCTTTACCTGGAAGAATTTCAACGAAAGCACCGAAGTCCATCAAACGAACAACTTTACCTTCAAAAATTTCACCAGGTTCAACTTCGCGAACAATGTCTTTAATCATTTGCACTGCTTTTTCAGAAGCAGCAGCATCAGTTGAAGTTACCATTACTAATCCGTCATCTTCAATATCGATTTTAACACCAGGACATTCAGCAATAATTCCGTTAATAGTCTTCCCACCTGAACCAATAACGTCGCGGATTTTTTCTGGGTCAATCTTGAAGCTAGTAATGCGTGGGGCGTATTTGGAAAGCTCTGGACGAGGCGCGTCCAATGCTTCTTTCATTTTTGAAAGAATGTGCATACGAGCAGGCTTTGCCGCTGCTAAAGCTTCAGCTAAAATTTCTGCTGTTAAGCCCTTAACTTTAATATCAAGCTGTAGTGCGCTTACACCTTTTTCAGAACCTGTAACTTTAAAGTCCATATGACCGTTAAAGTCTTCGATTCCTGCAATGTCAGTTAAGACTTTAAAATTGTTTGGATTTGCTTCATCCATTACAAGCCCCATTGCAACACCACCAATAATATCTTTAATTGGCACGCCGGCATCCATCAAACTTAAAGTAGAGCCACAAGTTGAAGCCATAGATGTAGAACCGTTTGAAGACATAGTTTCGGAAACCAAACGCATTGTGTATGGGAAATCTTCTTGCGCAGGTAATGCAATTTCAACTGCACGTTCTGCTAAAGCGCCATGTCCAACTTCGCGACGACCAGCACCGCGATTTGGAGAAACTTCTCCAACAGAATATCCAGGGAAATTATAATGATGGATATAACGCTTTGCACGTCCTTCAGTCGGATCTTCCATACCATCCAGTAATTGCTCATCACCTTTGGAACCCAAAGTCACAACTGTAAGAACCTGAGTTTCACCGCGAGTAAATAAAGCGGAACCATGAGTACGAGGCAAAATACCAACTTCAGCAGAAATCTGACGAGTTTCATCTAGCTTGCGTCCATCTACACGACGACCGCTTTCAAGAATTTGCTTTTGCATGTACTTCTTCAAAACGTAATCAAAAGCGTTATGAACTTCTTTACCAATGTTAACTTTGTCAGCTTCAAGGGCTTCGCCAAGATTAGTTTTTACATCTTCAACAGCAGCAAGTTCTAACTCTAACATTTTTGCTTCACGTTCTGCTTTAATCACAACGTAAGTCGCGTCTTCAATCTTTTCAGGAGTAAGGAAAGTTTTCACTTGTTCCATTACACGCGATTCAACTTCTTTAATAATAATCTTTGAAGTTTTTTCTTGCCCCACTTCTTTACGGAAAGATTCTTGAGCTTCAGCCAAAACTTTCAAATGAGTCTGGGCAACTTTAATGCCTTCAACAATGTCTTCTTCAGGAACTAAATTTGCACCAGCTTCAACCATAATAATATGTTCAGCTGTACCACAAACAATCAAATCCATTTCAGATTGGTCACGTTGTTCTTTGTTTGGATTAGCAACAAACTGACCATCAATTTTACCAATGCGTACAGCTGCAACAGGTCCGTCAAATGGAATTTCAGAAATATGAAGAGCCATGCTTGCAGCATTAACTGCAATCATATCAGGTTCATTTTCACCATCAATAGACAAAACTGTAGTAACAACTTGAACATCGTTACGCATTCCATCTGGGAAAAGCGGACGAAGAGAACGGTCAATAACACGACCAGTTAGAATAGCTTCGTCTGTTGGACGGCCTTCACGTTTCACCCAACGACTGCCTTTAATTTTTCCAGCAGCGTATAACTTTTCTTCGTAATCAACTAGCAATGGGAAGAAGTCCATGCCTTCGCGTGGATTTTTTCCTAACACTGCAACTGCTAACACAACAGTGTCTCCAACTCGAGCAAGCACGGCCCCGCTGGCTTGTTTTGCCAACTTGCCAGTTTCAAACTGCCAGTCAGCTCCCGCAACGTTTACGGAAATTTTCTTTGTATCCATAGATACCTTTCGCCTGCTTTCGGATTCAAGCGACCAAAAGTGCAACGTCCATATTTTAGGCGCTCCACTCTTGGAACTTGCTTCCAAAAGCTTAATTTATTTATTCGCTCTACGCGTCTTTGTTTACATCAAAATCTTTTAGGAAATTGTCCGGATCCGGAGTACTTCCAAAAAGCAAATGATGAATATTATCTTCAAACATATTTTCAGGACGAGGTAATGAAGTTCCTTTCATTTTATGCCAATGCTGCCACGCTTTGGAAAAATCTTCATAGCCTTTAGTTCCCTCTTCCCCGAATTGTTTGTAAATAATATCGTACTTAATCTTGTTCACAAGATTAATAAACTGATCACGATCTTCTAATTCAACATGCCCTTGCGTGCGAACTTTCTGCTTAATCTTCTCAATGTCTTCATTGGCCATTAATTCTTTCACAACATCTTCGGCAACTTGAATCCATTGCTTTTCAAATTCTTCCAAATCCCATGCAGGTTCTTGTGTCATAAAACAATATCAAGCCTCACCAGAATTGATGAGGCTTGCCAATAATTAGTTAGAGTCTTTTTTAAGTTTAAGTTTATCAGTGATCTTGTCGTATCGCTTTGCATCTTCACCTTTTAGGTAACGAAGCAAACGACGACGGTTACCAACCATTTTCAACAAACCGCGACGAGAGTGATTATCTTTTTTATGAACTTGCAAGTGTTCGCTTACCTGTTCAATTTCTTTAGTCAAAACCGCAATTTGAACTTCTGGAGAACCAGTGTCATCTTTATGGGTTTGGAACTTGCGAATGATCGCGTCTTTCTCTTTTTTAGAAAGCATATACTTTTGTCCTTCATACACGCAGCGGGCAGTATATGTCCAGCTCGTGGTTAATAATATTTTAGATTATACCACAGGAATATTAATAAAGCAAACTTATTCGGTACCTGCCACTTGTCGCACAATCGAACGTTTTGCGTCGCGTATTTCATGATATAATAGATAAAAGGCAGATAAATCCCAAGCAAATGCCTAAACTTGAAACCAAAGAAACAAAAATTGAACCAAAAAAGAAAAATGCACTTGAAAAGTATATTCAAGATTTTTTGGAATACTGCGAAATTGAAAAGAATAAAAGCCTTTTAACTATAGAAAATTACGCCCACTATCTCGCCCGTTTTGCTGCATTTGGTTTAGAAAACGGAATTACAAAACCTGAACAAGTAAATTTAGATACTGTTAGATCCTATCGCCTATATCTAAACCGCTTCACCAGCGATGCAACAGGCCGCGCGTTAAAACCCATTACTCAAAATTACCATGTTATTGCTGTAAGGGCTTTTTTGAAATACCTAGCCAAGCGCGATGTAGAAACTTTGTCTGCAGAAAAAATTGAGTTGTCTAAAAATCCAGCTCGCGAAGTTGAAATTCTCACCAATGAAGAAATTCAACGCATAAAAGACGCGGTCAAAGGTGAAGACGATGAATTACCTCGCCTGAGAGACAGCGCTATCTTAGAACTACTGTTCTCGAGCGGAGTGCGTATTTCCGAACTTGTACAGTTAACTCAAAAACAGATTAACTTTGAACGCGGTGAATTTACTGTTCGAGGTAAAGGCGATAAGCTCCGTCTCGTATTTATGTCCGATGAAGCAGCAAAGCTGTTAAAAGATTACTTAAAAAAACGTGATGATAATTCCCCCGCCCTGTTTGTAAGTCATAGTAAAATCGGCAACTCAGTGACAGATCAAATTGAAGCAATGTCAAAAAAATCCGATCAGCATCACGCAGCCGGATTAACCGCAAGAAGTGTGCAAAGAATTATTAAAAAGTATGCGGGACTTGCGGGTATTATGCATAAAGTCACGCCACACACTTTTCGCCACTCTTTCGCAACAGACCTACTTCAAAATGGCGCCGATATTCGAAGCGTGCAAACCTTGCTTGGTCACGCATCTATTACAACTACGCAAATATACACTCATGTTACAAACTCGCAGCTGCGAGATATTCACAAAAAATTCCATAATAAAAAGTAAAATCCCAAACCTTGCTTGCCGACCAAGCAGGGTTTTTATATACTTAGGCTTTGAACATACTTTAGGAGGATAATAAAATGAAAAACAAAGTGTATCGGTTTTTACCGCTAGCAGTATTGGCAATAATTACCGGTTTAGGAACATCAACGACCGCTGCACAACAAATCACAGCTAATTCTCCCAGCCTTCCTAAGGCTAAGAGCAAAGTTTTACCCAAAAAAATCTCAACAGAATTTGAATGGGCAAGCAGTTATGAAGACAGCCAAAACAAAACACCTTTAATAGAAGGTGCAGTTATTCGTAATAGAACTGAGTTTGTTACGCATTACAAAAACTTCGAAGCCAAGATTTACGGCGAAGCAGTAACTTCCACATCAGAATACGATCCTGAAAAAACTTTAGGGATATTCGGTCTAGAAGCCAACAGAAAATTCCGCAGTTTAGAATTTCAACTTGATACAAGTTTTAATTTTATGCACAGGAAAAGATTCGGAAGAAGCACTTTAACCACAAGTAAATTGTGGCATCCTGAGGAAGAAACATATATTCGACCGTTTATAAGTTTCTCAGGAATCTATGCCTTAGATAATTCCCGAAACTTTGCTTCAAATGGAGTTGCTTCAAATGCGGGTATTGAATTCATCAGCAAAGTTAAGAAAATGCACATAGAGTCTAAACTGCAATTTATAGTAGATAGAAACTCTATCTTCAAAGGAAACAGATTGGCAACAAATGCAGAGTTAAAATGCTTATTCCCTTTTGGAAGAGTTTTGATAGGTCCGAGATTTGAGCTGACCAACTGGTTACGCGGCAAAGAAGAAAGTCACTTTGAAAAAAGAAATATGTTTTCTTTCGGATTCCAAACAATAATCCGATAACTAAAACAAAAACCCTTAACGCGGTTTCTATTCTGAAAAGAATTAAGACCGCTTTTTTATTTGCTAATTTTAAGCTAAAATTACAGTCATGACTCATGGATTTTGGAAAAATTTACCTAAACCCTTTTATGCACTTGCGCCAATGTACGATGTAACTGACGCGGCTTTTAGATTTATTATTGCAAAATACGGTAAGCCAGACGTTTTCTACACAGAATTTACTTCTACAGACGGATTAACAAATGACATTGGCAGAGCGAAGCTATTGCATCACTTAAAATTCGATAAATCAGAACATCCTATTATAGCTCAGGTTTTTGGATGCAACCCTATTAATTTCAAAAAAACCGCTGAAATGGTTCGCGAATTAGGGTTTGATGGAATTGACTTAAACACAGGCTGTCCGGACAAAAATATGATGAAAAATGGATCCTGCGCAGCTTTATTTAAAACACCAGAACTTACAAAAGAAATCTTACTCGCTCTTAAAGAAGGTGCTGGAGGTGATGACCCAAACGCCATGCCGGTATCTGTAAAAATTCGTATTGGTGATACCAAAATTGATTGGAAAAACTGGATATTAAAACTTCTAGAGGCTAAGCCTGCTGCAATTGCGGTTCATTTGAGAACAAGAAAAGAAATGTCTAAAGTCCCTGCTCATTGGGAATTAATGCCGGAGATTGTAAAATTCATTCACGAAAACACAACTCCAGAAAACCGACCAATCATAATGGGTAACGGCGACATTCAAAACATACAAGAAGCGGAAACTAAAGCAAAGGAAACAGGCGCAGATGGAATCATGCTAGGCCGTGCTATTTTTGGCAACCCATGGCTGTTTACAAAAAATCTGACCGCTCCCCCAACTTTAGCAGAACGATTAAAAGTTTTAATACAACACTGCAAACTTTACGAAGAAATTTTCACTGGCATTAAACCATGGGATGTAATGAAGCGTCACTTTAAAGCATATGTTGGCGGATTCGAAAATGCAGCCGAGCTTCGTGCCGATCTTTACGAAACAAAAAACGCTCACGAAGTAGAAGCTACTGTGAACGCTTTTCTAGCGAAAGAAGATACTGCAACCCAAACAGAGTAAGCAAGTTTACACCCAACGCGATAATCGGAATAAACGTAGCCACATACAGAGCAAAAGGCTGCATCAATAAAATGGAAATTAAATTACCTCTATAGAAACGGCTATATGCTTCTGTACGACTTTTTGAAAGGTCAAAAATTCCGCGGATAATATAAGAGCTTGAAATAACTGCAAATCCTATTCCAAGAATTATTATTAATTGTTCAGTAATAGAAGTTTTATTATTGATAATAAACTCATGGAAAGAGAAAGTCAGTAATCCCCCTTGCACAACCCATAGCGCAACAATTGCAGGAACGAAATATTTTGACTGAACAAAATTAAAATAAGTTTGTTTGGCATGCATTTTCGCGCGAAGCCATGGGCTCTCTGGAACAGTGACTGTTTCCTGAATAATAATTCTCAACTGCGCAAACAAAGATTCGTGTTCGCTTTTTACTTCTACCAAAGAAAGCATTTGCTTTCTTTCGTTTTCATCAACATGATTCATTACAGCTTCTTGCGATATATCCAAAGCATTTACCAAGCGCTCTACTTCTGTAAGCTGAATATCTTTGCTTAATTTGCGAATAATGAAATACAAACCGACAAAAATTAGATACATCAACATAAACGTTGGTTGGAAAAAGTAATCATTGTCCTGAGTAATAAACTTGCCAAGCTCATCAATAAAAAACCCAAACCCTATTCCGCCCAAAATAGAAGCCCAATACTGTACACGGTGCCCTAAAAATGCGAGTAACAAAATAAGCGCGGCGAGCATGAAGAAACCACCCCATAGCATGTGAGCAATATGCAAAGTTGAACCGCCAATAATTGGCCAACCAGTCAAAAATAAAAACGCCCTAATTGCCAGTACAGTAGCAACAGCAGAGACAAAAAGATTGTCCAGCAAACGGCGCATCGATACATTACGTATTAAAACTCGGTTCATTTTTGTTTTTAGTTTTATTCTCTATATATTATACCACCATTTAACAACGCTTATTAAAAACAGCACTTGAAAAAATCAGCCACTTTCTGTATAATGCTTTAGTATTCTTATATATCAGGCACCCGTAGCTCAGCTGGATAGAGCGTTCGCTTGCGGAGCGAGAGGTCATAGGTTCAAATCCTGTCGGGTGCACCAGTAAAACCGCTCATGCGGTTTTTGTTATAATGATATAGTCAGCAATAATCATATGGCTCCGTAGCTCAGTTGGATTAGAGCAGGGGACTTCTAAGCCCAAGGTCGCAGGTTCGATCCCTGCCGGAGCCGCCAGAAATATTACAATAAAATGCTAGAACGCGTACAAAAATTTTTAAGCGAACAGGGTGTGGCTTCTCGTCGAAAGGCTGAGGAGTTTATTAAATCTGGGCAAGTTTCTATTAACGGACGCAAAGCCAAACTTGGCGACAAAGTAGATCCAGACAAAGACGAAGTAAAAGTTTACGGAAAAATTGTTAAAGCTAAAGATGAGAAACGCGCTGCAAAAATTTACTTGGCAATGAATAAGCCGAAAGGTGTAGTAGTTAGTAAACGCGATCCACAAGGACGCAAGACGGTCTTTTCCCTACTCCCCGAAGAACTACGCACTAAAGTTCATAATGTAGGTCGTTTAGACTACGACACAGAAGGATTACTTATCCTTACCAATGATGGAGATTTAACTCAAGAACTATCTCACCCAAAATACGAACACGATAAAGAATATGAAGTTATTACGGACATAGCTCCTAAACCTCAGCAGTTAGAAAAACTCCGAGATGGAGTTGAGCTAACCACAGGAATGACTTCTCCTGCAAAAATCAGACAAAGATCAGGAAAAGTTTATATAACTATTCATGAGGGTAAAAAACGCCAAGTTAGACGAATGTTTAACGCGGTTGGATTAGGCGTTGTTAATTTAAAACGTATTCGCATCAACAAAATGCTGTTAGACAAAATTCCAACTGGCGAATACATTGAGATTAAAAAAAGCGATATTCTATAAATAAGCTTTGAAATAATGTTAAAGCATCCTAAACCACATAGCCTGCAAAAGACTATTATCACTATTATTCTGCTGCTAGGTATAGCTGCGGGTGGTTTTTTACTGTTAAATCAAAACGGTAAAACAAATACCTATAATCACGGCGATGAAAACTTTGGTGAGCAGACTAAAACAGAAGAACAAAATAAAGCTGAATCTGATTTAGCCAGCAAACCAATTCCAAAAGAGCTGCAGCTGGTTGTACCTTTCACACCGCAAGCTCCAACAGCTAACTGGGATGAGCTTCACAATGAAGCTTGTGAAGAAGCCAGTATTATTATGGCAAATGCATACTTTAATAACATCACTTCCCTACCCCCGACAACAGTCGAAAAAGAAATCTCGAAACTCACAGAGTATCAGAAAAAAACTTTTGGATATTACTTAAGCATCACTACTCCTGAAGCAGCTCGTATGACAGAAGAAGTCTATGGTCTCAAAGCAGAAATGAAAACCATGACTGAGCAAGTCATTAAACAAGCCCTTAGTAATGGACAGCTGGTCATATTACCTGCTAATGGGCAAATGCTTGGCAATCCTTATTTCACAGCACCTGGTCCAATTTACCACATGCTTGTCATTACTGGATATGACGGCAGTACATTTATTACAAATGATCCTGGAACACGCCGAGGTCATAACTATAAATACGATTACAAAACACTTTACGAAGCAACTGGAAACTGGAATCACAATACTCATGAAGTCGACTTGTCCGACAAACGAATAATTATTGTTTCAAAATAAAATCTATGAATTTACTTTGGTCTTACTTAAAAAATTACAAAGGTCTATTAGCAGCCGCGCTTGGTTTAGCGACAATCAACCAAGTCTTTTCACTTTTAGATCCATACATCTTCGGAATTTTAATTGACAAATACGCCAACCGTTTCAGCGAATTAACTGCGCGCGACTTTTTGTCTGGCGTTGGTCTTTTGCTATTGGCGACAATGGGTGTAGCATTTGTTTCTCGCGTTGCAAAAAACTTTCAAGACTACTACACCAGCGTAATCACACAAAGACTCGGGGCAAAGCTTTACAATGACAGCGTTACTCACTCATTCTCTCTTCCCTACTCTGTATTCGAAGACCAGCGATCAGGAGAATTCCTTTCTAAGCTGCAAGCAGCTCGCAACGACAGCCAAAAATTAATTCAACTTGTAATTAACATTTTATTCCTTTCGTTAATAGGAATAATATTCGTACTTACATACGCGTTTATTGCTCACTGGAGCATTGGCTTAGTTTACGCAGCAATGATCCCTCTTTTAGGATTCATCACTTTTTGGATTACAAAAAAGATTAAAAATGCTCAAAGCGAAATTGTAACTGAAACACAAGCTCTTGCTGGAAGCACCACCGAAACTTTGCGTAATGTAGAATTAGTTAAAAGTTTAGGGTTAGAAGGACAAGAAATTAATCGCCTGAATACAACCAACGAAAAAATCCTACAGCTTGAACTAAAAAAAGTGCGCATGATACGCACTTACAGTTTTGTTCAAGGAACAGTAATTAATGGTTTGCGCATGGCACTGCTTTTGCTAATGCTTTGGTTAGTATTCACCCAAGCAATTACACTCGGACAATTTTTCAGCTTAATGTTCTACTCATTCTTCATTTTCCAGCCACTTACAATGCTGGGCGAAGTTTCTACTTCTTATCAAGAAACCAAAGCGAGTTTAGAAAAGCTCGATGAAATACTTGAAAAGGAAAAAGAAAAACAACCTGATAATCCAGTAGCGGTACAAGATATTAATTCTATTACATTTGATAATGTTTCATTTGGCTACGACACTGGCAATACCAGTGCGCTAAAAAAATTGTCTCTACAAATTAATTCTGGTAAAACCATTGCATTTGTAGGACCAAGCGGTAGCGGTAAATCAACTACTATTAAACTAATAGTCGGTCTATATCAGCCTACATCGGGTAAAGTTAAATTCAATGATGTCTCAGGCGAAAATATTGATTTCGTAGCTTTGCGAAACCGCATTGGCTTAGTAGCCCAAGAGACACAATTATTCGCAGGCACAATTCGTGA
This sequence comes from uncultured Candidatus Saccharibacteria bacterium, assembly GCA_964524735.1. Classification (GTDB taxonomy): domain Bacteria; phylum Patescibacteriota; class Doudnabacteria; order UBA920; family UBA920; genus UBA920. The sequence continues at coordinate 29,174 of CAZGCV010000002.1, forward strand.
AAACCTTTTGTTTGTTAAACCAAATGCTACAGATGCAGAAGCAATTCAAGCTTTGAAATCTGCAAGCGCAGACAGCTTACTTGATCGCGGCGGACAAGGATTAGATACAAAGATTGGCGAAGGCGGATTAAAACTTTCTGGCGGTGAAAAACAACGCTTAGCAATTGCACGCGCTCTCCTACGCCAACCAGATATTTTAATTTTTGACGAAGCAACTTCAAGCTTAGACTCTCTAACTGAAGAGCAGATCACTAAAACAATTAAAGATGTAGAGACAAAACACCCAGAACTCATTCGCATTTTAGTAGCACACAGACTGTCTACTATTATGCATGCTGATACAATTTATGTTTTAGAAAAAGGAGAACTTGTTGAACAAGGCACTCATGAAGAACTACTAAAACACAATGGTTT
>CAZGCV010000002.1:29597-41122 GCA_964524735.1 uncultured Candidatus Saccharibacteria bacterium
AATAAACATTGATCATGAGAGATTGACAAAATCATTCAAAAGGCATATGATTACTAGCAAACTTATTTGAATAATACTTTTGCAAAAAATTTAAAGGAGAAAAAATAATGTCCAATTTGGATAACGTAATTGTTAAGACACCTCTTGAACTTGCACTTGATTCTGCAATCGAAGCTATCAGGGCAAAATTCCAGCCACGAATCGATGCTATTACTGCTGCAGCGCAGCAAATGCAAGATGATTTTAATACCCCAGGCACCATTGAAGCAATTATTAACGTTGACTTCGAAGTTAACTGGATCGATAAGGAGTTTTCCCTCTATCTTCCACGCATAAGCATGGAAGAAAAGCATATTGCATTACACTTACCAGAAATTACTTCGCACAGGCAACATATTGCCTTCAGCTGGCCAGAAACACGAATGGTTATGAAGGTAGTTGGTAAATATCCAGAAATTCGATGGCCAAAAATTGAATGGAAAGATATCAAGATTGAAGTGCCAGAGATAACAATGGTAAGACAAGATATATATTTTGACTTACCATCAGTAACAATGCGTAGGCAAGATTTCTTCTTACACTTGCCTAAGCTTTCCATGGAAAACACACGAATAGTGCTTAGGCTTCCTGAGATCACAGTTCGGAACGTTAAAATGGAAACTGAAAAGCTCGCGGAAGACGGAAGAAGGCTTTCTTTAGAAGGAAACTTAATTTCTCAAGAAATGGACAAAGAAATGAAGGAAGCGACTCAAAATGTAATTTCACAATACCACGGAGAAAATTCGAACAATAATCGAAATCAAGTATCAAGTCACTATGACCAGGCGATACTGAAAGTTGACCAAGCCATTAACAGCTTAGTCGCTCAGAAGTGTGACCCTATTCGAATCCCCACAGATACTGGTGAAGTAAATCTCAGAAAAACTCTTGATGAACTTATCGTTGAAAAAGGAAGAGCTCTGAGTGATATTGATCAAGTTTTTATCACAGCAACATAGTTTAACTTAATAGTTAGCTTAAACGCCAAAATTAATTTTGGCGTTTTAAATTTAACAGTTTATTTCTTCTGCTGCTTTAGAGCTTGTATGTCTTCCATTAGCTTCTGCATATTTGTCTGCAACTGATTCAAAGTTTTCATTGTTGCTTCGTCATGCAAATCATCTTCTTCAGCATCCTTCTCAATTTCTTCTACATCTTCCTGCATTTCATCAATATCTTTTTCAATTTCATCAATATCTTTTTCGATACCTTCAACATCTTCAGCGATTTCTTCAATGTCTTCTTCTACGTCTGCCAAACTCTGAGTGTTCTTATTTACAGACATTTGAATGAACAAAGCTAAATAAATTGCTTCTAAAGAAACGGCGGTAGTTAGTGTAAGCAAAATTGTATCAAAAGCTATTCCAAATAAAACCAATACAAAAGCCGCGATAAACAACAAAGTGTGTATCACTATAGAAGCCGGAGAACCGACCCAAGCAGTTAATTTTTCTGCTAAAACCTCAGCGGAGTTTAAAATTTTCTTGTGTTTTGGTGCCATGATACAACCTTTCTCTGTTCCCCAAAATTCAGGCAACAAAAAAATACTTTCCCCTGCCAATCAAAGTATTTAATATTCTTATATTAATTATATCATTTTTTCCATCTTTGTCAAGTTTTATGAAAATGATGATATAATAAATACATATGGACCTAACTCCACTGAAACAAAATTTCAAAGGCGAAATTACAACTCATGAAGCAGATATAGAGCATTACAGCCGTGATGCCAGTATTTTTCAAATTGCTCCGCAGGCAATTGTTTTTCCTAAAGACGTAGCCGATGTTCAAGCTTTGGTTAAATATGTAAACGAACACAAAGGCGGTATACCAGGACTTTCCATTACTCCCCGAGGTGGAGGTACAGACATGACTGGCGGAAGTGTGAATGACTCTATTATTGTAGACATGTCTCGTCACTTAAATTCAATATCCAGCTTAACAGACACAAGCGTGGAAACTGAATCTGGTGTTATGTTCCGCGACTTAGAGGTTAAGCTTCTGGCAAAAAACAAAATCATGCCTGCCTACCCTGTTTCAAAAGCATGGGTTTCTGTTGGAGGTATGGTCGGAAATAACTGTGGTGGTGAAAAAACTTTTAAATACGGTCAAGCAATCGACTTTGTAGAACAATTAGAAGTTGTTTTAAATGACGGTAATGTTTATACAATAAAACCGCTAAATGAAGCTGAGTTAAAATCAAAAATGGCGCAGACTGATTTTGAAGGTAATTTCTATCGCGAAGTCTATCAGTTAATTCAAGATAACTATCGCGCTATTGAAGAAGCAAAACCAACTACTTCTAAAAACTCTTCTGGATATTATTTGTGGAATGTTTGGGACGGCAAAACTTTTGACTTAACTAAATTGTTTGTTGGATCACAAGGAACATTGGGAATTATAACTAAAATAAAGTGGCGCATTGTTCCCGTTCAACGCCACAGTCGTTTGTTAGTGTTCTTTTTGAAAGATATTAAACAGTTAGGACAACTTGTTACTCATGTTAACGAACTTTCACCGGAAAGTTTTGAAATTTTTGATAAACATACATTACGCTTGGCTTTAAAATACCTACCGGAAATAGTTGCTAAAATGAAAGGTTCGCGTTTTAAACTATTCTGGCAATTCATCCCTGAACTATGGATGACAATTAAAGGTGGTCTACCAGAGGTTGTTTTACTAGCAGAATTCACTGGAGATGATGAAGCAACTGTACATGCCCGAACTGCTGTTGCGGAAGAAAATATTCGTCACCACTTTAATCTGCCTACACATATATCCAAAGATTATACAGATGCACAAAAATACTGGACTATCAGAAGAGAAAGCTACAACTTGCTTCGCCAACACAATGCGCGTAAAGTTTCTGCGCCATTCATTGAAGACATTACCGTTCACCCAAATCAGCTTCCTGACTTCATGCCGAAATTGGATGCAATTCTCGCAAAATACCCAGACTTTGTTTATACAATTGCAGGCCATGCCGGTGACGCAAACTTTCATATAATTCCCCTAGTTGACGTTTCAATACAGGAAAACCGAGATAAGATTATTGAAATGAGCGATGAAGTTTTCAAACTTGTAAAAGAATTTAATGGCTCAATGGCTGGTGAGCACAATGACGGATTAGTACGAGGTACTTTCCTGCCATTTATGTTTGGTGATAAAATCTTCGCGCTATTTAAAAGGACCAAAGCAATCTTTGATCCTTTAAATATCTTTAATCCGCACAAGAAAACTGATGCGACTTTAGACTATTATACTGAACATATCCGCCATAATTAAAAGCTACTGCTAGATCTACGACGACTAGGACGATCGTCGTCATCGTTATTAGAAGCGCGGAATGAAATATCTCGAATACTGCCTCGACGACCTCCGTTACTGCCTATTACTCCACCACCTTCGTGCAAAGCAATGTCGTATCCACCTCGCCACCACGGCTCAAATCCTACAAAATTACTGTAAACCTGAGTTCCATTTCGGCTAAATAACTTCATGTGCGGGCCACCGCCAGTTGCAGGGATAACTCCAATTTCCATACCAGTATTATTTGAATTAGCGTTCCCAGCAGACACCCTAACGCCTAAATTAAAATTTCCATCGTAAGCAAAGAATTCTTGCTCTAAATCTCCGTCTGCATCATACACTTTAATATGCGGACCGCCGCCTTTTCCTGGTGCTATTACAAAGCCACCATTAGTAGATGATGAGCTGTTTCGCGAACCAGAACTCGTACGAGTTGAAGCAATAGCTGCTACATCCACGCCGCCGCGAAAATTAGAATCGTATGCAAAGAATTCTTTTTGCAAAACTCCTTCGGAGTCAAATATTCTAATATGCGGACCGCCGCCTGGCCCTGCGCCAGTAATTATTTCAGATTTGCCGTCGTTCTTAGTATCAGCTGCGCTAATAAATACACCACCGGTAAAGTTAACATCGTAAGCAAAAAACTCTCTAACCAAAGTTCCGTCTAGTTTGAAAATTTTAATGTGCGGGCCGCCACCTGGTCCTGGTGCAGTAATAATTTCCGCGCGACCGTCATTGTCTATATCTGCAGCAGCTACATCAATACCACCACTAAAATTTTCTCCGTAAGCATAGAACGCGGAGAGCTGATTACCGTTTTTATCAAAAACTTTTACCAAAGGGCCGCCACCTGGTCCAGTACCTGTGACATATTCAATCTCTGAGTCTCTATCAAAGTTTGCAGCCGCAACAGATAGACCTCCAGCAAAACCTTCGTATGGCAAAATTTCATTGTCTTGCTTAGGTGCTTGACTTGGAGTTGTAATGCGAGCCGCATTTTGCAAACTCTGATACGGACTAAAAGCAGTGCCATTCAAACGAATTTCAAAATGAAGATGAGCTTGAGTTGTTTCTGCATTACCACTGTCACCCATATAACCAATTAACTGGCCTTTAACAACCTTATTTCCCTGTTTAATTTCTGGAGCGTACGCATGAAACCCTTCACCTGAGTTGTCATCTGTGCCAGGAGTATCATTATTCATATGCAAATAATGGTACGTATATCCATCTTTGTCGCGAATAGTAACAGCCATCCCCCAAGAAGCTTCCGGATAATTCACACTTGTAATAGTTCCGTCTACTGCGGCAACAAGAGGCATCATCTTGCGCCCCATTAAGTCATTCCCTTCATGACTTCTTCCCCCGCTACGGGCATTTCCAAAGTCATCATAATAAGTCACATTCCCAATTACCGGAAAAACAATGGAACGAAGTGTAGAAACCTGAGCATCTACCTCTTTAATCCCATAGAATGGTGAACCTATAAAACTGGCTAGAACAAAAGCAATAAGTATTTTTTTCATATTTTTGTTTCTTTAGTTTAATCGGTTTATTTATTATAGCATATTTACTTGCAATTTTCAAGCTTTTGTGTTAGAATTAAAAAATGACAAATCAGACAAATAGTAATAGTACTGGTAGTTTTGATAACCTAGGTATCGCTCCGAAGCTTCTAGATATTCTAAAAAAGAATAAATTCGTTACTCCTACTCCTATTCAAGAACAATCTATCCCCGCTGCATTAACTGGCGGAGATTTAATGGGTATTGCTCAAACCGGAACTGGCAAAACTTTAGCCTTCGGAATACCAATGATTCAGCGCTTAGTTGAACATAAAGGTATTGGCTTAGTTGTCCTCCCTACCCGAGAACTTGCCCTACAAGTTAATGAAACATTAAAAAAAGTCGGTTCATCAATCGGCTTAAAAACTGCAATTTTAATTGGCGGTGAAGCAATGGGCAGACAGCTTACTGCTTTAAAACGAAATCCGCACATCATAATTGCAACCCCTGGTCGTTTGATTGACCATATAGAACAAAAGACTGTGAATCTTTCTCAGACTCGTGTTTTGGTTTTGGATGAAGCTGATCGCATGCTCGACATGGGATTTGCTCCACAGATCAAAAAAGTTTTAGAAAAAGTTCCGAAAACTCGCCAAACACTTCTATTCTCTGCAACAATGCCTGAAGAAATTGTACATATTGCAAATTCATACATGAAGACTCCGTTGCGAATTGAAGTTGCCCCTGCTGGTTCAGCAGTGCAATCAGTTACACAAGAAATCTTTTTCTTGGAACGCGGACAGAAGCTCCCGTTGCTTAAAAAATTACTTCATGAATTTAGCGGAACCGTTTTAGTATTTTCTCGTACAAAATACGGTGCTAAAAAAATTGCACGCGACATTCGCGATATGAAGTTTACATCTACTGAAATTCATTCTAACCGTTCATTGAATCAGCGTTTGGAAGCTTTAAATGGATTCAAAAACGGTAAATATCGAGTTATGGTTGCAACAGATATCGCTGCTCGTGGTATTGACGTAACAGGTATTCAGCTCGTTATTAACTATGATTTACCTGACCAAGCAGAAGATTACGTTCACCGAATCGGCAGAACAGGGCGTGCAAGTATGAAAGGTCATGCAATTTCTTTTGCAACACACGATCAAAAACGTGATGTAAAGATTATTGAACGTTTAATCCGCAAAGCTTTGCCTGTTGGCAATCTTCCGGAATTAGAAAAAGTGGTTTCTAGCTCATCAGGATCAAGAGATGCAAATCGTTCAAATAGATCGCCAGTCAAATCATCAGACAGACAAACGACTAGACCGATTAATAGAGACCGAAGACCACCGCATCGTAGCAGCTCAAGCCGCACAGATGACCGCCGTACTAATAACCGCTCTACATCACGCGACACAGCATCCCCAGAAAGAAAGCCGAGCAACAGCGGAAACTATACTCCAAAAGGTCCTAGACGCTCAGAATCAAATACTAAATCTCACAGACAACCTTACGATAGCAGACAACCAAGAGGAAAACGCAGAAAAATGTCTGAGTACGAAAGAGGTCGCAAACCAGCCCCAGCTTCTTTAAAGAAGATATCTCAGGCAGGAAGCGGATTCTTTATGTCTACAAGAAATTATTCTGATGAAGAATAATTAAGCTTAAACAAATAAAAAACAGCCGTTAATTGACTAAACGGCTGTTTTTTGATAATATACTTCTATCTGACACAGCAGATGCCAAGCAGAATAAAGCTTGAAGCACTCGCTGTTCAGCGGGTTTTATTTTTATACAACTCAAAAATATGGTGGGTGTAGCTCAATCGGTAGAGCGCCGCTCTGTGGCAGCGGAGGCAGCGGGATCGTAACCCGTCACTCACCCCAGCAAAAAACATCTGTTTGTACAGGTGTTTTTTGTTTACATAAATTTACTTGCGAATTATTTGCATTTAATTTTTTAAGGTGCTATACTTTAAATTAAGAATTATCTATACATTATGATTGAAATTTATATTTTATTAGCCGCGCTAGGAATAATGGCTGTATCTCTCGTCGGAATCATCACAACAGCTAAAACATTTGGCGGATGGGCTGAACGAAATCTTAAGTATTTAACTACTTTTGCAACAGGTGTTTTCGTTGTAGTTGCCTACAACTTAGTTGTTGAAACTTTTCACAGCAGTATTGAAGCTGCTTCAATTTTTGGAATCATTGCATTCGGTGTATTGGCTGCTTATTTGGTAGACAAAGCTATTCCCTACTCTCATCACCATCATGACGATTCGGAAAATCCCGATGCGCATAGCAAAAGCGGAGCTCACAGAATCATCTTTAGCGATGCTTTGCATAACATTACTGATGGTTTTCTAATTGTCCCAGCATTCCTAATTGACGTGCGACTTGGTTTGTTAACAGCCTTAGGAGTTATTGTCCACGAAGTGGCTCAAGAAATTTCCGAATTCTTTGTACTTAAAAGCGCTGGCTATTCAACCAAAAAAGCTTTACTAATCAACTTTGCTACGTCCTCCACGGTAATTCTAGGAGCTGGAATTGCTCTATTCGTTACTAACGTATCTGAAAACTTGATATCCGTATTACTTGGAGTTTCAGCGGGAATAATTATCTTTACTATATTTAAAGATTTAGTACCCCACTCTTTCCAAGTTGCTCAAAGAGATAATACCTTTGGGAAGCATTTGCTTGCCGCTGCAGCGGGAATAATTATTATTGCCAGTGTTTCATTTGCTACATCAGGATTACATATTCACCACAGCGGTGAAACAAGTCATGATCATACAGAACAGCATTCGCACTCTCAACATGATCACGACCACCCCGAAGATGAGCATGTTGATGCAGATCATCCAGAAGAGGGTGAAGAAAATCACAATCACGAAGAAGAACACCAGCACTAGCTGGTTTTCTTACTTGACAACATATAAGTATATGCTAATATGATTATATGACTGACTTATGCAAAGAAATAAATTCTTTTGGAAAAGGCATTGGAAATGAAGCAAGGTATCGCATTATCCAATCACTATCAAAAGGACCTAAAACAGTTACAGAACTGGTTAAAGCTGTAAAAATGAGCCAGCCGGCTATCTCTCAACATTTAAAAACTCTTAAATCTTACAGCATCGTGGAGTCCAAAAGAGATGGCAAGGAAATCTATTATCAAATAAATAGTGAGTACACTCTAAAGCTACTGGCCAGTCTAGTAAATGATATTAAGAAAACGAAAGGAAAATAATATGGATTTGAATAAAATCGCATCAGAAGAAACATTACAAAAAACAGTTGAAGCGTTAAAAGCAAATGGGTTTAATCCCCTAGTAGTAAAGAATTCTGAAGAAGCAAAACAAAAAATCAATGAATTGATCCCAGAGCAGTCAGAAGCATTTACAATGACTTCCGTAACATTAGACTCAACAGGAATTTCTGAGTTAATTAATGATTCAGGAAAATACAATTCTGTTCGTAACAAGCTGAATGAAATGGACAGTGCAACTCAGAAACGTGAGATGCGCCAACTAGGTGCTGCGCCTGACTACGCTTTAGGCAGCGTACATGCAATTACCGAAGACGGAAAATTGCTAATTGCATCAAATAGCGGTAGCCAACTCCCTGCTTATGTTTACGGAGCTGGTACTGTAATTTGGGTAGCTGGTGCAAATAAAATCGTTGCTGATCAGGAAACTGCAATGAAACGTGTTTATGAACATGTTCTCCCGCTAGAGTCTGAACGTGCTCATAAAGCTTACGGAGTAGATGGCAGCTTTGTCAGCAAACTGGTTATCTATAACAGAGAACCAAACCCAGAACGAGCGCATATTGTAATTGTAAAAGAACAATTAGGGTTCTAAATAAAAAACCGCCATTAAGGCGGTTTTTTATATCTATATAATGTAGTACAATTAATATAATGAATACTCAAGAAGAGAAACAAAAATCATTTAAACTACCTGAAGATTTTTTGTATGGAGCTGCATCTAGCTCGCATCAGGTTGAAGGAAATAATACAAATAACGATTGGTGGCACGAAGAACAAGCTGGGAAACTCCCTCCTTCCAAAGATGCGACAGATCACTACAACCGTTATGCAGAAGATTTTAGTTTAGCCAAGCAAATTGGCCTAAATTCAATGCGCATTTCTATAGAATGGAGTCGCATTGAGCCAGAAGTTGGTCACTGGAACATGGAAGCAGTTGAACATTACCGCAAAGTCCTACGAGAAATGAAAGCACAAGGATTAACACGCATGGTAACTTTGCATCATTTCACTTTACCAATGTGGGCATATAAAAAAGGCGGTTTTGGAAATTCAGAAATAATTCCGGCTTTCAAAAAATACGCACAGTTCATAGCACAGCAATTAGGTGATGAAATAGATCTATGGAATACCATAAACGAACCAGAAGTTTACACTTACATGAGTTCGCTGCGTGGAATCTGGCCGCCATTCTCTAAAAACCCGCTACGTGCTTACAATGTATTCAGCAATATGGCTGAAGCTCATAATCATGCTTATCGGGCTATCAAGCTTGAAAAACCAGATGCACAAATTGGAGTTGCTAAAAACAATGTTTACAACGAAGCTTTCAATGGCAATAGTTGGCTAGACCAGACTGCGGTAAGTATTAACAACTGGTATGGTAACCATTGGTTTTTAAATAAAATTAAAGATAATTTAGATTTCATTGGCTTAAATTATTATTTCTATCATTCTTTGCATGTAGATTGGAAAGGTGTTAGACAAAGAAATACCGATGGTCCAAAATCTGACATGGGCTGGAGAACTTTCCCAGAAGGCATCTATCACCTGCTTGTAGACTTGGCGGAAAAATATCGCAAACCTCTATATATTACAGAAAACGGAATTGCTAACGCTCATGATGATATGCGCAAAGATTTTATTCGACAGCATTTGTACTGGACAAGCAAAGCAATTGAACGCGGAGCAGATGTTCGCGGCTACTTTTACTGGTCACTAACTGACACCCACGAATGGCAAGACGGATTCGATCCTAAATTCGGATTAATAGAAATAGATTTTGAAAACGATAAGAAGCGCACCATAAGACCAAGCGCTGATATATTTCGCGACTTACAAAACTAACCGAAAAATTAAAACCAAAATAAATGAGTCTGTATATTATAATTGCAATAATTGCTTATTCTCTATTCGCAGTTAATGGAATCATAGATAAATTTCTTTTAAGTAAGGCTGTTCGTTCTCCTGCAGTATATGCATTTTTCATTGGTATTACAGGACCAATGACATTTGTTTTAATCCCTTTCACATTCATTCCGCAGCTTAACATGAGCTTCCGATTTCTGCCGTGGAATGACTTAATTATTGCGATCGCGGCTGGAATGACTTTTGTTTGGGCTTTGTATTTTCTTTACAAAGCAACTCAAGAAACCAGTGTATCCCGTATTCTTCCAATTGAAGGCGGCTTAGTGCCGGTTTTCACTTTGGTTTTTGCATACCTGATTTTAGGAGAAAGACTCCTGCCAACTCAATTGATCGCTTTTGTATTTTTAGTTATTGGTGCGGTAATAATATCTCTTAGAGAAGACAAAAGCGGTTGGCATGCAAAAGCTTTTAGCAGCGCGGTAATAGCAGCTATTTTATTTGCGCTTTCTTTTGTACTTACAAAATATACTTTTGATCATTCAAATTTCCTCTCTGGTTTAGTTTGGACAAGACTCGGATTCTTTGTGGTTGCTTTAACTTTCCTACTCTCCCCTGTTGTCCGTAAAGGTATTAAGAATGTTCCAAAAGGAACAACTAAAGGAAATAAATTCTTGTATCTTGGAGCACGCATTAGCGGAAGTGTAAGCGGCTTTCTCCAAAACTATGCCATATCTCTTGGAAGCGTAACAATTGTTAATGCAATGCAAGGCACACAATACGCATTACTATTAGTCGGTACCATAATTCTTTCCAAGTACTACCCTAAAATTTTGAAAGAAAAAATTACACGTGCTATTTTAGTTCAGAAAGTGCTCGCAATTGTATTAATAACCTGTGGCTTAGTATTTCTAGTTCTTTAAATTTAGAAAATGATATATCATCCGTTAATTAAAAAAGTTTCGAGAATAATTTTAATCTTAATAGCCGCAATAGTACTGTTGGCGTTTTTGCTATTTCTCATTGGCAAACCTCAAAAGCAAATTACCTGGGGTGTTACATTTTCCACCATTCGCGCTGAAGAATTGGATTACAACCCAGAGCAGCTGTTTGCAAAAATACTGAATGACTTAAAACCAAAAAAAGTACGTTTACCAGTGTACTGGTCTCAAATAGAACCTATTCAAGGACAGTATGATTTCTCACAATTTGAAAATCTACTAATTGAAGCCAATAAGCATGGGACTGAGATTATTATTGTACTAGGAAAGAAACAGCCACGCTGGCCAGAGTGCCATCAACCAGAATGGTTTAATAGCTTAACTGAACCAGAACAAGAACAAGCAACTCTACAAATGATTGAAAAATCTGTTTTACAGCTGCAGGACAACCAATCCATTGTTGCCTGGCAGCTTGAAAATGAACCGTTTTTTCCTTATGGTCCAAATTGCCCTATAACAAAAACTGAGCTGTACAAACAAGAGATTAAAACCATCCAGCAATTAGACAGCAAGCCAATAATAGCTACAGACA
>CAZGCV010000002.1:41132-54068 GCA_964524735.1 uncultured Candidatus Saccharibacteria bacterium
GCGGAGAAAAAGGCGCGTGGATCAACGCAGCTTGGACTGGTGTAGATATTTTAGGTGCAACAATGTACCGCGAAGTTTATCATGATAAACAAGGAAGATATATCACCTACCCTATACCATGGTGGACCTATAATATAAAATCAGGCATTGTTAAACTTCTTACCAATGCAGATGAAGTAATAGGAGTCGAACTACAAGCTGAGCCTTGGCTAATAGTTTCTAACCCCAAAGCAACTGTGCCGGAAGAACAGCTCAAACACATGAATCCCGACATATTTCAAAATAATATTGAGTACGCAACGAAAGTAGGTTTTCCAGAAAACTATTTCTGGGGTGTAGAATGGTGGTACTGGATGGAGCGAGAACATAAAGACAGCTCTATGTTAAATGCCGCGAAAAAGTTTTTCAAAAATAATTAAGCTTCTGTTATGCGAATAGTTTTTGACATTGGCGGTACAAAAATGCGAATTGGCAAATCCTTGGACGGTAAATCTATTTCTGATTTCATTGTCACAGAAACACCTAAACAATTTTCTAAAGGATTGCTAAAATTCTTTGCTCATATAGAAGTTTTAGCTGCTGGTGAAAAAATAAAAATTATAGCGGGAGGTTTTGCAGGTGTTGTAACTGGCGATGAAATAGTAGAGTCTGCAAACTTACCAAACTGGGCCAATAAAAACTTCGGCTCAAAAGTTTCTGATCATTTTAAATGCCAATTTAAATTGGAAAATGATGCGGCTATAGGCGGCCTAGGTGAAGCTATATTCGGAGCTGGCAAAGAATTTTCAAGCGTGATTTATCTAACCATAGGAACAGGAGTTGGAGGCGCTTGGATTTTAGATAAAAAGCTGCAAACCCACGATGGAGGGTTTGAGCCAGGGCATCAGTTTCTAGATGTAAAAGCTCAAACGGATTTAGAACAACAAATTAACACAGCTACTTCTCAAGAACAAAAAGAAGATATTCTAGCAGTAGGAATACATAATGCGCTCACTTTTTGGCCCGCTGAAATTATTATCTTAGGAGGAGGGCAAATAATTCATGGTCATTGGTCAGTAGAGAGCATAAAACAAAAAGTTGATGCAATAAAAAGTATTTATAATCATAAATTTACAATAAAAAAAGCTGAGCTTGGAGATAGCGCAGGGTTATACGGCGCTTTGGAAATATAAAAAAAAGAACTGGTTCATTCCAGTTCTTTTTTTATTATTCAGTTTGTTTATGGCAAATACTTTTACCTACAACACCTATAGTAAGGAGAGTTGAGATTGTTAATATTACTATAGCAAGTACTTGTATACCAGTTCTTGGCAAAGAAGGCGGTAACACTACAGGGTTTGTAACATCAGGATTATCTGATATCGGCGAAACCACTGGAGGAACTGGTGACTCTGGAGTAATAGGCGTTGACCCGCTTCCCCCACCGCCTCCAGAAGAACAAGCAGGAGTTGTAAATGATTCATTTCCTCCCAAAACTGTATCTACCCCATCAGTAATATATGCTTGATAATTATAAGTGGTGTTACAAGTTAGTCCGCTTAAAGGCAAACTAAATGGACCTGTACCAAATACGCCTGATTCAGAGACAACTGACCCATAAGCCATTGTTAAACCGTAATTAAAGCCTCGATTAGTTATAAAAGCTAGTCCTGCATCTAAGATGGTACCGTTCAAGTTAGCAAAATTCTGAGTCAAGCCAGTTACAATATTTGTAACAACATCTATAACTCCCCCAGGAGCACAAGCTAAAGTTGTACCAGACATCATACTTCCATATGCAGTACCTTGAGAATTCGTAGCGTATGCACGATAGTAATATGTAGTAGCACAGTCTAATCCAGTAATAGACAAAGAGAAGTCTCCAGCTCCGAAACTTCCTGTTTCAGAAACATCAGACCCATACGCCATAGTAGTTCCGTACTCAAACCCTCTTTCAGTAATAGTAGCGTTGCCTGTATTAGTAATATCGCCCTCCAAGTCCATGTCGTTAATACCAACAGAAGTAGGCGCCTCTGTTACTACAGTTGGAAGTGTTTCCGGCAAAGCTTCATAACCTGCAATATACAAATTCTTAACACTTGCTCCAGGTAAGTTAATACCACGAGATGCAACAATAGCTGGACCATTCAAAAAAGTAATATACAAGCCATTACTGGAAATATACGCCCCAGATGAAAGATTAGGACTTTCTTCTCCAGCAGGAGTTTCACTTACTCTCTCCGTAGTGCCATTCTGTCGATCACGGATAAATACATCCGTTTGACCGTTAGTATCCTCGCCTGGAAGGATTAAATCACTTGTAGTGCTTTCAAAAACCACATAACGACCATCGCCTGAAATAGAAACTCCTTCTGACCAATTATGCCAAGCAGTTCCATCGTAATTAATGCTGATTCGTTCGGTAACATTATTGACCATATCTCTTACATACACGCCATTCATCGGAAGAAAAACTTCATCGTCATACAAGTTGGTCCTAGTCGCAAAAACTACATAACGACCATCATTAGAAATATCTACACTACCCAAAGAAGCATTATATATATTATTCACATCTGCTAAAGACTGATTACCAACACTGGCATAAGTAGTAGTACCGGCTGAAACATTTCTTACGAATACATCTTCAATGTTATCCTGTTCTTCAGGATCATCGCTTAAATTATTAGCACGAGATACAAAAGCAATGAAATTACCGTCATCTGACATACTTAATGCTGTAGATTCTCCATCTGCTTGAATACCTGCAGTACTTACACTCACTAACGAAATTTTGTTTCCAGAGCCATTTCTATCCCATAGGAACACGTCCATATTATTGCCATTATCGGTGGCAACCAAGTTAGTAGCTTGTGAAAGGAACACAACTATATTACCATCGGCACTGATTATTGGAGCGTATGAATTTGAATCAGGATTCCCTCCTCCAAAAGCAGTGGTAATGCGCTCATTAGTATTAGTAAGCCTGTCTCTGATAAAAATATCAGACATGAAGTCATTATCTCCAGAGACAATATCATTAGCAGCAGACCCGTAAACTACATAACGACCGTCAGCAGAAACTGAAGGTGAATGTGTGTAAGATCCGTCTATTGGAGATCCATCATACTTCACACTAATTAACTCTAAAATGTCATCTTGTCTATCATAAAGATATATATCATCCAATCCATTGGTATCTTCAGGTAGTAAATTGCCAGCCGCAGTAGCAAAAACTACATAACGACCATCTGGGGAAGTTTTTCCCATATGCGTATTACCGTCACCATCTTCAATTGAGACATAACCATCATAAGCTTCCACTTTCTCAGTATTTCTCTCTGAAGGAGTAGAGCTTAAAGTTCTTATAAATAAATCCTGTACTCCGTTTGTATCAGGATCTGAGGTCAGATTGTCTGCATAAGAAACAAAGGCAATTTTACTACCGTCGTTAGATGGATTCGAAACTCCCGCAGTATAGTTATTACCAGGCGAGTTTCTGTCAGGATTCATAATCCCAACACTAACCCGCTCTGTAACAACGTTTTGAATATCATGCACAAAAGCATCCTCAGACATTCCACCATCATCAGGAGACAAGTTGTCAGCATTGGCGATAAATGAAACGAACAGTCCATTTGGAGAAATCTTCACACTCGCCACATAACTACCGTCATGCTCTGCGCCACCAGTCGCAACACTTACTCTAATTGTCCCCCCACCGACAGTATGAACAAATCCATCAAAAGCTGAATTAGTGTCTCCAGGAACCAAATTACTACTGTCACTTAAAAAAGCTACCTTAGTTCCATCTGAGGATATAGACGGATTAAAAGATGATGAATTAGATTCATCGCCGTCACTGTTAACACTTACCCTTTCAGTGGTGCCGTTGCTTCTGTTGCGAACGAAAATATCCAAGCTAAAGTTTGTGTCATCAGCAACTAAATTGTCTGAGTCCGATTCAAAAGCAACAACATTTCCATTTGCAGAGATAGAAGGTTTGGACGACTGCCCATTAGCCTCAACTTCGTCACTACTCACACTCACTCTTTCAGTGGTGCCGTTGCTTCTGTTGCGAACGAAAATATCCAAGCTAAAGTTTGTGTCATCATCAACCAAATTATCGGCCCATGATTCAAAAGCAACAAAATTACCGTTAGCAGAGATGGATGGATTATAAGAACCTGCATATGCGGAAGATTCATCGCCGTCACTGTTAACACTTACTCTTTCAGTGGTGCCATTGCTTCTGTTACGAACAAAAATATCGGAAGTATAATTATTGTCGTCAGCAACTAAATTATTCGCTTCTGATTCAAAAGCAACAAAATTACCATCTGAAGAAACTGATACTGCATTAGTTCCTCCTGATGCATCATTTCCTTGCTCACCACTAGAGCTAACACTCACAAGTTCAACTTGCTTTGTTTGAGTATTATAGATAAAAACATCTGCGGCATTATTATTATCGTCTTCAACAATATTATCTGCACCAGAAACAAAAACAACCCACAAACCATCTGGAGTCATAACAAGATTATTCAAAACATCCGCATTCAACTGAGGATTTGAATCAGATACTTCAGTCACCTGCTTAAGACTTAACGGCAAAGCTTCAGCGCTATCGCTATTAAATAAAAAGCCGAAACCGGCTGAAACCATTGCGGCAATGGTGGCTAATATTAAAAATGACTTGCCATATTTATAAGACAGTGTTTTTATACTCGTCATCAATTGTTTTTGTTTCTTAAGGATCTTTTATTAATTTAATTGTATCACAAAAACGTATTTTTTGCAAGTAAAAACAGTAGTTTTTTAACAACTACAAAGATACGGCTAGTAAAAGCCAAAAAATAAGTGCAAGATCATTTTTCAAATACGGAATATCGATTAAACCATGAGCAGCAACTGCCACTGCAACCAAAAGCAAACTCACTGCAGCTGGACTAAATCGTTTTAATAGTCCCCTAATTCCGATTATCGCCAAAAGCGACATCATACTAAGAGCGCCTAACAACCCTAAGTCAATCCAAAAATTTAAAAAGATGTTATGGGGAAAATTATAATGTTCTAAGTTCGAATCTTTATTGTACAAATCCCAATTTTCATTAAAACCATTAATGCCTTTTCCCAAGACAGGACTATCCTTGACCATATTTAAACCAGTATCCCAAAGTGACAAACGCGCAACAGCAGATTTCTCACCATGAAAAGGAAGCATGACTCTGTATCTTAAATTTGGCACCGCAGCAACGATTCCAGCCATAACCAAACCAGCAACTGCAAATCCAATTATCATTTTTTTGTTTGCTGAAACCAAAACATAAATACCAGCTGCGAGAATCAAACCTAACCATGCGCCACGAGAAAGAGACAGGAATACTCCAACCGCACCAACAAACCAAGCAAGACCAAATAAATATTTTTGATTGTCACGAACCTTTTGAACTACATCTGGTATTAGCCAAGCTAAGATTGGCGTAACAAATAAACCGTAAGCATTAGCGTGTGCAAAAAAAGCTATTGCACGTTTTGGTTCATTTGCATTCCCCCACCACTGTTCTGGTAATGTCGCCAAAGTAAAGTATTGCAATAAAGCTAATGCACCAGCAGTACTAACAATTAAATATGCAGCGAGTTTAAAAATTTTCTCAGCACGATCATCTTTACTTGCAAAATATCTGTAAAGCACAAACAAAGTTATTGGTTGCGCATACAGAACCACCCACTGCGCCAGCTTTTCTGCAGTAACACCAAAAGCGAATAATGAAATTAAACTAGCCAGACCAATCAGACCAATTGTTATCAATATCGGTTTTCCTAATTCAAGCAACCTGTCTTTTAATCTTTTCCAATTATGATCTTTCAATAAAAATAAAATCCCAAAACCAATTACTACAAAATTTGCCAACATTAAGAAATTAGTTGGAATTCCACCAATGGAAAAGCGCCACACATATAGCGGCGCTATTAAAAGAAGAAAAGCAAAAAGAAACGACATACTATTCGTGCAAATATTCTTTAAAATCTGTACGATACATATCTACCAAAGCAACAAAGATGGCCATTAGAATTGGACCGATCAAGAAACCCAAAACCCCGAAGAATTGCAAGCCACCAATTACTGCCAACAAAACTAATACAGGATGCAGCTGCACAGCCCCTGCCACCAAACGAGGGCCCAAAAGATTATCAGACAATCCTACAGCTACAGCCCCCCAGATAGCCAATCCAATTGCTTGAGGAGCTTGTCCGGTGATTGCTAAATAAGCCACTGCCGGAATTAGTGATAAAGAAGTTCCAACATGTGGGACTAAGGCAGCGACCATTGTAAACGCTCCCCATAAGAACGGTTCTGGTATTCCAAAAATAAAGAATCCAATAGTAGCAACAACAGCTTGAATCAACGCTACCAAGAACGAACCTTTCACAACCCCATTAACTGCAGATACAATTTTATCAAACAATTTTTCTTCATGCTCTGAAGAAATTGGAGAAATGTCCATTAACGCTTTTTTAATACGTGTTCCATCTTTCAATAAATAGTAAACAATAAAGAACAACATAAAAGCAGCCAAGATAAATCCTGCGATATTAGAAACTATACTAGAGAATGAATTAAACACCTGCGAAGTAATGCGGCCAATAAATGCATTAATATCTGAGCTAATATTCTGAACGATATTCTGTGCTTGTTCTGGCAAAGCAGAAATTATCTGACCTCTGTCTATTACAAATCCCCCATCTCTATAACGTTCGTAAAGCTGGACTAATTCGTTAAAGATCATTTGACCAAAGAACCAAATCGGAACAAGCAGGATTAATAAAATAATGACTACCGTTAGTCCACTAGCCACACTTGGATATTTAACTCGCTTTAAAATCTTTCTGTACAGTGGCCTGAAAAGAATAGTTAGTATTAACGCCAAAGCAATAATATTAACGAATGGCTTAAAAATAAATAACACCAACACAAAAACAGCCAAAAGCAGTACCAAGAAGCTAATAGTTTGAATTCTCTTATATTTTGTAGGCATAGCTCTAAATAAATGAATTTTCTCCTCTATATTATAGCAGGTATTTAGTATTATTGACTGATAAAAATTGGCGTATATAATATAGTATAAATCTAAAACTTAAGGAGGATATTTTTATGGGAACCGCTAGCATACCAGCTGTGTCGTTAGATCCTAACGCCATTGGGAAGCAAGCAAGCAGCTTGCAGGAAAAACTACACAATCAACTGATTGGTCAGAATAGAATCATCAATACTATTTCTGGCGCCTATCAAGTCTATAAAGCAGAAATGAACAATCCCAACAGACCGATTTCAACCATTCTACTTATGGGCCCGACTGGGGTTGGAAAAACTAAAAGCATCGAAGCAGCAGCCGAATCTTTGTTTCATACAAAAAAAGCGGTAGTGAAAATTAACTGTGGAGAATTTCAACATTCTCACGAAATTGCCAAACTGATTGGCTCGCCTCCTGGATATCTTGGACACAAAGAAACTAGCCCTTTTCTTACCCAAGAAAGACTGGACGAGCACCACACAAAAAATGACAAGCTTAGTTTTGTGCTATTTGATGAGATAGAAAAAGCCAGTGATTCATTATGGCGGTTAATGCTGGGAATTATGGACAAAGCGAAACTAAACTTGGGGACAAACAAAATAGTGGATTTTTCCAACTGCATTATTACTATGACATCAAATCTTGGAGCCAAGGAAATGTCAGACATGATTACTGGAGGAATTGGTTTTGCAAAACGCGACACTTCTAAGTATGGAGATAAATCTGAGTTAGATCAGAAAATTTACAGAACTGCTGTTGAAGCCGCAAAACGAAAATTCTCTCCGGAATTTATGAACCGCATAGATAAAGTAGTTGTATTCAGAAGCTTAAAAAATGAGGATCTTAAAAAAATTCTGGATTTAGAATTAAAAGAACTTCAACATTTTATTCTTCATAAATCAGATCACCCATTCGTATTCGAATGCAGCGATGAATGCAAAAACTTTCTTCTGAACGAAGGAACGAATAAGCAGTATGGGGCAAGAGAACTAAAAAGAGTAATTGAGAGACATATTGTTCATCCAGTTTCCTGCTTAGTGGCTAGTCAGCAGATCAAACCGAGGGATTACATTCAAATTCATCATATTGGAAATAGTCCCAAGCTTTTGTTTGTAAAGAATGCTAATGCATCGGTTACTAATGGGGATGCAATTAAAAACTTGTAGCTCATAACCACATAATATACTTTATATACCAGCACTTGCTTTTTTAGCGAGGAGCTGGTATAATTTTTTTAATTCAGCTTAGGCCAAACCCGCCATGCGGCGGTTTTTTATTGAACTAATTAAATCAGATGAAACGAGAAAACATCAGAAATATTGCAATTATTGCACACGTTGACCACGGCAAAACCACTCTGGTAGATGCCATGCTCAAACAGACCGACACCGTTAAAGACGCTGGCGGTGATTTAATCATGGACTCAGGAGATATTGAACGTGAACGCGGAATTACCATTACCGCAAAGAACGCTTCAGTAATGTACAAAGGTACCAAAATTAATATTGTAGACACCCCAGGTCACGCTGACTTTGGTGGTGAAGTAGAACGTACGCTAAAAATGGCGGACGGTGTTTTGTTATTAGTTGATGCCAAAGAAGGTCCAATGCCTCAAACTAAATTCGTATTGAAAAAAGCTTTAGAACTTGGGCATCAGGCAATTGTTGTAATTAACAAAGTAGACAAGCCAGAAGCTCAAGTTGATGAAGTTATTAACAAAACTTTTGATTTGTTCGTTTCATTAAGTGCAACCGACAAACAGTTAGACTTCCCTATTCTTTACGCCTCAGGTATTAACGGTGTTGCTCATACTGAACTACAACCCGTACTTGATGCAGTTCAGTCTAAAGAAACTGGTGCGATCTTACCAAACGATGAACACAATATTATTCCCGTGTTCGAAGCGATTATTGAACACATTGCTGCGCCAGAAGTTGCTCCAGAAGATCCATTTGGCATGTTAGTACTTGCGCTTCGTTACGACAATTACAAAGGTAAAATCGGTATTGGCAAAATTACATCTGGTTCAGTTAAGAAAGCTCAGAGCGTAACTCGCATTGACCGTGATGGTAACAAGTTCAACGGCAAGATCACTTCGTTACAAATGTACGAAGGTCTTATTCCAACAGAAGCAGATGAAGCACTGGCTGGTGACATTGTTGCAATTGGTGGTTTTAATGATATTCAAATCGGTGAAACTATTGCAGATGCCGCGAACCCAATTCAAATCCCTCCAGTAGAAATTGAACAACCAACCATTAAAATGACTTTTGGTGTTAACACTTCCCCATTCGCAGGTCGCGAAGGTTCTTTGTTAACTAGCCGTCAGATTAAAGATCGTTTAGATAAAGAATTAGAAACTAACGTTGCACTTCGCGTTGAACAGTCTACTGAAAGCGGCGATGCATTCATGGTTTCTGGTCGTGGCGAACTCCACTTGGGTGTGTTAATTGAAACTATGCGTCGCGAAGGTTTTGAAATGCAAGTATCTCAACCTCAGGTTATTTTCCACGAAGAAGATGGTGTTAAACTAGAACCTTACGAAGTTCTAACCATTGATGTTCCTGCGGAACACCAAGGTGTAGTAATTGAAGAAGCTGGTAAGCGCGGTGGTCAATTACAACAAATGGATACAACTCCTGGCGGCGAAATTCATGTTGAATATGTAATCCCTACTCGCGGTATGATTGGTCTGAAGAACTTACTTCTAACTCGTACAAAAGGCACTGCAATCATCAACAACCTGTTTGATAGCTTTAAACCAGTGCATGACATTGATTTGCGCAGTAACGAACATGGATCCATTATTGCTTCTGAAGGTGGATCTGCACTTGCATACGGATTAAATAATGCTCAAGGACGTGGCACTTTGTTTATTGGTCCTGGTACAGAAGTTTATGAAGGTATGGTTGTGGGTAAAAATGCTTTAGATATGGACCTAGAAGTAAATGTTACTAAAGGTAAAAAACTGACTAACATGCGTGCCTCTGGCAGTGATTCATCTATCATTTTAACTCCTCCAAAAGAAGTTACTCTAGATTTTGCTTTGGAATACATTGGGTCTGATGAACTGGCCGAAGTAACCCCAGAAAACATTCGTATTCGTAAGAAGTACTTAACTCTAAACGAACGTAAAAAGAATAAAGTTGCATAAATAAAACCCGCTGAAAATTCAGCGGGTTTTTGATTTTACATATCAGCAATAATTAGGTCCAGCACCACGTGCGGTGGCATGGAGCCAGTCTTAAGTTCGCGATCTAAGTTTTCCAGTTTTGAAAGCGCTTGTTTTAGTTGCTGTGCTGTAAAATTACGGGAAAGTTTTTTCATAATATACAACCGCCCAGATTTCCATCCAGTTATTTCCAAAATAGCTTCGTCAGGCATACGCCGTTCGTTTGAATCTACAACAATAAGCAGACTTCGGAACTGGTCAGAAAGTAGTGCTGCGACTTTAATTGCATTTGCTTTTTCATCTGCAGTTTCTGTATCAAAATAATTTTGCAGCAGGATCAAAGCCTGTTTTCTATTTTTAGTTGCAATCGCATTTAACAGCGCGAAGATATCTACACCACTAACTGATACCACAAGCTCTCCTACCATCTCAGCAGTAATAGATTTCCCTGAAGCAAAATGTTTTAATTTTTCAATTTCATTTTGTGCTCGCACTACATCCAAAACTGAGTCTTCGTCTAAGACCAATGCACGCGACAAAGATTGAGACGCACGAAGTTCAATAGCAATTCCCTTTTCTTTGCAATAATTTATAATCCAGTCTGATGCTGCATTTGTTCCCAAAGGAGAATCAAGTTGCAATACTTTCACACGAGAATCATTTAAAAATTCTTGATTAACTTTTTTCCGCTTGTCTAAAGAATCTTCCAACACGAAAAGACTGGCTGAACTTTTGTCACCCAGCTTATCGAGAAGTTCGACAGGATCCAGTTGTTTCCAGACACGTTCTAACACAACAACTTTAGGAACACCAAAAAGCTGCTGCTCAAACAAACCATCTAAAGATGGTAAAGCCGCGCCCTCTGAAAAAATCTGTATCTCGGCATTCCGCTGATTGGCTGCGAGTTTAATATGCTGCTTTTTTGCTAAAGCATCTGTGCCTAATAACAAAGTAATCATATGTATATTTTAGTATACCACGAGCGAAAACTGGCTTTAAAATAAACCAAAATTGTCCCCTTTAAGGCATTGATTTTATCTCGATTTTATCTTAAAATTAGGCAGTTACTCAAATACAAAGATTTGGCACCTGTAGCTCAGTGGATTAGAGCACTTGTCTTCGGAACAAGGGGTCGCAGGTTCGAATCCTGCCGGGTGCACCATATAAAAAAGCCGCCAGAAGATTCTGACGACTATAAATGAAAAAATAGCTTTTAACTATTTAAATAAGGCTGGTAAGCCAAAAATAATTAGTGCGAATACGCAAATCAGGAACACAACGAATAGCACCGACCTTAAATTAACAGGATGAGAACCTCCGTTATAATTATTCAGATAATTCTTAACATGATCGTCTTTATCTGGATGGTCAACAGGAAGTTCTCGAATTTCCTTTGGCAAACTCCTCACAGCCACACCGCCGAATAAATAAGGATTCGAACCGCGTCTCGACATATATCAATCCCTCCTAATACAGTTTTTACAAGATCTTATAAAGATAAATTTATTTTAAAGAATTTTCTTAATTTTGTCAACCACTACTCTATTCCTTTAATCTATACATTTTATGCAAGCAGTTATTCTTGCCGCAGGGAAAGGCCTGCGTCTCCGTCCGTTTACAGAAAATCATCCAAAACCTCTCATTCCAATTGCTGAGAAACCATTAATTGAATATACTTTAGAATCTTTGCCGGATTCAATTACAGATATAGTAATTGTAATTGGATACCTAGGTGACCAAATCAAAGAATATCTTGGTGACAACTGGCGCGGCAAACCTATTAAATACATAGTTCAAGAAGTACTGCTTGGAACCGGAGATGCAATTCTGCAAGCTAAAAGTGTAGTAGAACAAAATTTCCTGGTAGTAAATGGAGACGATCTTTACGAAAAGAGTGACTTAACTCATTTGCTCAAATATCCGCTAAGCATACTTGCTTGGAAAAGTACTGTATCAACTGAATTTGGACTAGATACCGATGAAGATGGAAAACTAAAAGGGTTTAACCCAAACTCAACTCTGGTTAATTGTGGAGCATATCATCTTACAAAAGAATTCTATAATAATCCCCTTGCGGAAGTAATTGTGCATGAAAAAACTGAGTACAGCTTACCTCATACTCTCGCAGAAATTGCACAACAAGAGACAGTGATGGTTGTAGAAGCAACTCATTGGTTACCAGTTGGAACTCCGGCACAGCATGAATTTGCAAATAACTATTACATAAAAAAATACGCCCGATAGGCGTATTTTTATTTAATCTAAAATTACGTAAGTTCCTGGAATAAATTGCCATGACCCACCAGGACCGCTATAAAAGTTTTCGCTAATTAAACCTGCGTCATAGTGTAAAGTTGCACCGCCGCTCATTGAAATTTGCTTTGCAGTAACTGCTTTCAAAGAACTGCCTCCGTTAATTTCAACCGTGCCATTTTGCGCAATTAAGGCAACAGTACCGGCACCGCCCGCCAAAGTTATTGCATTCCCACCACTACAATTTGGACCAGTCGGACAAGCACTTGTAGTAACCAAAAAAGGATAGCTTCCTGCTGTACCAGAACCTGCAAAGTTAGAACCGCCAGCTAAATTAACGCGCCCATCTGTAACAATGATTCCGCTATTAGCTCCGTACGCAGAACCCAAGCGCACTGTTCCGCCGCCGCTAATAGTAATATCCCCTTCAACCCAAAGAGTGCCATTAATAGTTAA
>CAZGCV010000003.1:0-7626 GCA_964524735.1 uncultured Candidatus Saccharibacteria bacterium
TATAGTTTAGGTTTCGATGGCTACATTACTTTGGAATTCTCTGGATATGTAAATAATGTTACTGGTTCTGACTTAAATATTTACGAAGCAACTAATGGTACTTACCCAGCTGAAACAGCTAAGGTGGAAGTTAGCCAAGACGGAAACACTTGGTATGAAGCAGCTGCAGAAATTGGACGTGGTACTACTGGTGTGGACTTTGGCGCAACTGGATTAAATTGGATTAAGTTCGTAAAAATTACTGACACTTCCATTCGCAGTAATTTCCCTCAAGCAGATGCAGATGGCTTTGATCTAGATGCAGTTGAAGCTGTGTCTGAAACTTGTGAACCTATTGTAATTGTAGAGCCTTGTACTGAAGAAGATATTGTTGTTATGTCTGGTTCACAAACTATGTTCCTTGGAGTAAAGCAGGGTGGTTCTGCTCCAACAGACTTTAATGATGAAACTCAGTATCCGCTAGGCACAGATGCACCAGCTGTAGAAGTTGTCCCAACTGGCTACATTGGTGCATGGACAGCTGGAAATGATTCTAATTTGTCTGGTGCTCAATGGATAAGTAATGATGCAACTCAGCCGACTGGCGCAGGCTTAGGTATCTATAACGGAAATGAAGATTCTTGGAGATTGTTCAAGCATGAATTTTCAATCCCTGCTGGAGCATCAAACATTTCTTCTCCTATCACTCTATACTTTGCTGCAGATAACGCAGTAACTGTATTCTTGGATGGTGTTGAAATTGCAACTACTGGTGATATGGCAGCTGGCGGTAATCCAGCACCTCATTTCCAAACTGCTGCTAGCGTAGTCATTCCTACATTATCGGCTGGAAATCATGTATTGGAATTTGCAGTTCGGAACTCTGCATTCCAAGCTGAAAACAATCCGACTGGTTTGATCTATAAATTAGACACAATCACTTTCGATTGTGGAAACCCAACTCCTCCTTGTAAAGATTATGATTTCAAGAAAGTAGGATTTAGCTTTGTAGTTGAAACTTTCAAGATGCTTGTTGGTAAAGATTCACCATGTTTCAGCATTAGCGGTTATGTTTACCACGACCAAAATAACAATGGACAACAAGACGTAGAATCTCCAAATCCTGCTGATGATGATGGTGGATTATCTGGCTGGAAAGTTTACATTGATGCAAACGACGATGATACATACAATGAAGGTGAAGTCTTTGCAACTACAGATGTAGATGGTTATTACATAATTGATGGCTTGGTAGCTGGTTGCTACACAGTTAGAGAAGAATTAGAATCTGGATGGATTCATGGCGTTGAACCAGGTGATAACGAATATTTGGTAAGCGTTGGGGGTTATAGTTGTGGCGAAGGATTCACTTTTGGATTCATTAAAACAGCAATGGCTGCAACTTCAATCATAGGTACTCCAAATGCTGAAAACGTTGACTTTGGTAATGTAGAAGTTCAGCGTACTGGCGGCGGCGGTTCTAGAGGCTCATCTGGCGGTTCTTCAACTCCTACTGATCAACCTGACAGACCAGGGCAAATTTTGGGTGACTCTACTACAACTCCTTCTGAAGGACAAGTAGCAGGCGCAGCAACTACTTTGCCTCGTACTGGTACTCCTACATGGGTTATCTTAATGCTTGTATTGCTTGCAGCTCCTGCTGTAGGTATCAAAGCGCTATCAATTCGCAAAGCATAAGGTTTCTCTTAAATGCTATAATAAAACTACCTCCAAACGGAGGTAGTTTTTAATTCTATGAAAAAAGTTTTATTTTACATTGGTATAGTAGTTGTAGTTGTTTTACTGGGTTTATTGGCTTTGAACGCAGAATATTTTTGGAAACAGCTAAAATTTCAGTTTGGAAGTAAACCATTAGAAACTGCTCAGAATCAAGAAATTGAACAGGGAGAGACAGGGGAGGCTAATGAGATACGAATCCCTAGTTTAGACATTACAGCTCCAATTCAATACGTTTCTGAGGTTAATGAAGATGTGTTCCAACGGGCTTTGCAAGATGGTGTTGTACATTATCCTGGTACAGCTGAATTTGGAGAAATAGGGAATGCTTATATTTTTGGACATTCATCAGATATGGCTTTTACTGCTGGTGATTTTAAAACTGTATTTGCATTGTTGCCGCGCATTCAAAAGGGTGCCGAGATTTTTGTTTCCAACAAAGAAAAACAGGTATTTAAGTATAAAGTATTTGATCAATTTGTAGCAGAAAGCACAGATGTTCATTTGTTAGAGCAAAATACAGACGGTAAAAATATTTTAACAGTTCAGACTTCTTACCCAATTGGCACAGCTTTAAAAAGATATATTGTTAAAGCAGAGTTAGTAGAATAGTGGCTTATATAAGCCACTTTTTTATTTTGAAAATTGTAAAAATGCAAATTTGCTAATAAAACCCTTGACATCTCCTCAAAAACCCTTGATTTTACAGGGGATTTTATATAATATGAAATCGTAATCACATAACAAATCCGCAGCCTCAGGCACAGGATTTAAGGATATAAAAATGACTAAGTCAGAGACTTTGCAGAGCTTGGCGGAAACTACCGGCAAGACAAAAAAAGAAGTAAGCGAAATGTTGGATGCTTTGGTAGCATTGGCTTACAAAGAAACTAAGAAATCTGGTGAATTCACTATTCCAGGTTTGGGTAAGTTGAAAAAGAAGCACCGTGCTGCACGCGAAGGTCGCAACCCTGCTACAGGTGAAACTATCCAGATCGCTGCTAAGACTGTAATCAAGTTCACAGTTGCAAAAGCTGCAAAGGATTCAATTCTTTAGTCTCAAATTTAAAAAGCTCCACTTAAGTGGAGCTTTTTTGTATTTACAAAACACCAAATTTCAATTAGGATTTAAACGATTAAATGATTTTTTTTATTTATTAATTAATAAAAATGAGAATTATTGGAAATATTAAAGATTACTCTCGTAAAGAAATGGGCAGTAAAATGTTTCGCCTTTATACATTAAATAATCGTTTAAACATACCTATCCCAAAAACATTATTGATACCAGCCTCTCAATCAAGATTTTTTTCCGCAGATAGCATAGATACTCAAATCGAAAAATGGCTCTCCAACAATATCAAAGAGGTAATGAAAGTTGTTAATAAAACTTTTTATAATAAGAACCTAGTGATCAGGAGCTCTTCAACTTTCGAAGATTCACCATTTTTTAGTTTTGCCGGGCAATATGAGAGTTTTCTTAAAATTCAGGGTGAGGAAAAAGTGTCTCATGCTATTGCCTTGATATATAAATCAATGTTTTCAAACAACGTTGAATCATACACTGCAAAAAATAACTTGAAAGCAAAAAATAATTTGATGGCTATTGGGGTTCAAGAAATGAAACATTGCGAGCTATCCGGTGTATTGTTCACCACTAACCCAGTTTCTAATGATACAGATCAAATCGTAGTAGAGTGGAACAATGGTTTAGGTGACAAAATTGCTTTAGGTACGAAAATATTCAATGAAATGTCTATATCCAAGCGCGAATTACCTAAAAGCATACCGCCTTGGCTGAAGAAGCTTGTAAGCTATTCTCTAAAAATTGAATCTTTATACAAAAAACCACAGGACATAGAATTCGGATATGACGGAAATAACCTAATAATATTTCAGAGCAGAGATATAACTACTATAAAGCGCAAAACTATATCAAAAAAGAAGGTAGACGGTAAAATTTTGTATCAAGGAAGTCCATGTAGTATGGGAGAATCTGTCGGAAGGTTGAGGATTATAAAAAGTGAAAAAGACTTTAAGATGATCAAAAAAAATGATATAGTCTTCTTAAGGACTTCTAACACAGTTAAATTCACTCCTTATCTATCGAAGATTTCAGGAGTAATTATAGTTGGAGGTAAATTATCACATTTAGCAACTTTGATTAGGGAATATAATATACCTGCGATATGTGTCGCTAATGCCTCCTCACCTCGTGTTGAAAAATTTAGTTCATCTAAAGTTAGAATGCAAGTTAGTGAAAATAATGGAACTTTATCGCTATGTCAATAAAACTTCAACAATTCAGATTTAAAAAATTATCATTACAGATATTTTATGATTCATCAGATGAATCAGATAATTTGATTGATTTAAAAAAACTGATAATAATCTATCCTGGATTACCTCAGTTTTTGGACAAAGAGTTTTTTGAAAAGAAAATTAAAAAGGGTCAAGCGTATTTAAAGGTTGACTACTATGGTTCTTGGATGAGCGGCGGTAATTTCACTCCTGACAATTGTGTAAAAACCATAAATGATACTATGCTTTTCTTAAAGAAGGCATCTCATCGTGTGACTTATGACTCTTCTATCTTTAAGATTAAAGCAAAAAGCAAGATTTTGGTTGGCTATAGCTTTGCCGCGCAACATATTTTAAGATCCAATGTTAGTAAAAAATTCATAGACAAAATCTATCTCTTCGCACCATTAGTCTTTTTAAATAAAAACCAAGTAAAAAAGGTTTTCAGTCACAAGCTGCAAGAAGACTCTTTTTATAATTTTAGTCTAAGTTACCTCAATTTTATGAGAGCAGGGTATGATGAAATACTAAGAGGTATAAAAGCAAAGTCATGGGACGTATATTTTAGTGGGAACGACAAAAAATCCCTAATTCGTACGAATAAATCTTTGCCGCAGATATATATTTATATGGCGGAAAATGATGACAGAATACCATTGCCCTCAAGAGTGTTGTTCAAAAATCTATTCCCAAGCTCTAAAATTAATGTGATTAAAGACGCTGGTCATAATCTTGATGGCTTATTTATTAAATCAGAACTGAACTAGATGAAGAGAAATATTGTAATAATAACTGACTGTAAAGATATCGCTTATAATGAATTGCGTGGAGTAGTGCTGAGCTCTCTCAAAGAACCGGATAATTTTTCGATAGAGCCACTAGTAACTGTTGTTAATTTTTCAGTTCAAAATGGGAGTTTTGTTACCAGGCTGATGGCAGAAAGCTATCCACCAGGAACTATATTTTCAATCATCCTCAATCCTATGCAGGATCGGCCTGAAAGAATTTATGGCAGAACCAAAGAAAAGGACTTCACATTTATAGGTGCCAATACTGGTGTGTTTGGTTGGTTATTCGAAGACTTTGGAATAAAAGAATTGTATGAGCTAAATGATCCAGGCTTTTTTCCTTTTGGAGGTAAGTATGTACACGCGCCAATGGCAGCCAAATTAGCAGAATCTAAAGATATATCAATTTTCGGAAAGATTTTTGATCAAGAAAAACTTCGAAATTTTAAACACCTCGATGGCTCAGTAGTACATATAGATAACTTTGGCTTAATTAAGTTTTTTTCTGAGTTGGAAGATTATGCGGATGGGGAGTTGGTAAGCGTATTCGTAAATGGGGTAAAAGTTTTGGACGCTGTTTATTCTAAGAGAATGATGAGTTTGCCAACTGGTACATGGGTAGTATACCCAGGCAGCTCTTTGGGACTTCCAGAATTGGGAAAAGTTAGGATGAATGGATCAGAAAGCTTGGACATAAAGGTAGGCGATATTATTACGTTAAAAAAAGCGTAAGTTACAATATAACTTACGCTTAGGTGTGTGTAGCGAACGCCTTAGTTTTTTTCAAGGTATTCCCTCACGTGGTCAATATACTTAGGCTTGGCTTTGCCGTCCCAATGCCGCATATAGATTTCAAGATAATCTTTTTTGGTATCTTCAGGAGCTGAAGATCCAGTTAGATTTGTTGCATCTGTCTCGGCCAGCACTCTAACAGCGAACGATGGGTAGGGTGACTGGTGAGGTCGAAAATGCTCGTTATGCATTCCGCGACTTTGAAGTTCTGGGTGAAATTTGCCAAACATTAGACCCAGTTCCAGATACGGAATCTTAAGTGCTCTTTGTACGCGTTCGAGCTGCATATAAAACTCTTCGCTTTGAACGCTGAAAACTACAAGACAAGTTTTGTACTCCACCATGGTCCCTGACAGTGGAGGTAGGTTGTAATAGTGATCCTTGGTATCCTTCACAAGCTGCTCTAGATCGTTATCTGAGATACCTTCTGACGGTATTTCTAAATAAGCGATATAGATAACATCTTGCTTTAAAGCTAAAGGAACTTTCGGACAGACTGGGCCGGGCTTCCCTTTACTAGAGTTAGGGATAGCAATGAATTCAGTGACCCAATTTCGTACCTGAAGTAAGCATTGGTATTGCTCAGAGTCAGGATCAAGATTTAGATGATCTGGAATCATTGATAAAGGGAAGAAAAATAATTCATTTTTTCGCATAAGCCTCCTTGTACCTGTTCGTTTATTCTGGGAATTCTGGAGAAAGTATGCTGATCTTTTCGGGGCACACCTTTTTCAGAATTCTAGAAATTTCGCTTTGATTTTGTCCCGATAGGATGATGTTTCCGAACTGAGTACAAACCCAAAGCATTCGCGAGAAATGGATTATGTCAGATAAGTTTAAAAATTCTACCTTTCTTCTATGATAAGGCAAAACTTTTAAAACATCACTGACAAAGAGATTGTTCAGATATGTTTCAGTAAACTTGGTGGGAATTGATATGTCTCCGATCATACTCGTGTAGATTATCTCACAATCATGACCGAAAATTTGCTGATAAGCGAGAAGATTTTGCGCGTAGTTTACTGATTGAATCTTTCTCAGTTCCAGGGGCAATACATCTTCTATTACAATAAACTTTTTTCCAAAGACTACGCATGATAACCTCCTAATAATCTCTGCGTAGTTTTTTAAGTAAGATTTTGGTTGTAATGAGACGAAAGTAGAAAAAAGTATATGGGAGTCTTTTGGAACACAGGAAGAACCTAAGGTGTCCGCAACCAACTTGTCTGAAACCATAGAGCTTATGCATCCATTGATGTCTACTTTCGTTAGGTTGTTACTGACCTCATGGCAATCCTTGATATTATCTACAGAGAGCCGGAGTTCACGTAATATATCAGATAACTTTGAATCACCCCGACATTCGGGATGTGTAGCTGATAGCGGCTGCATCAAATTCATACTAATAACCTCTGTAATTTATCCCCAAAGCTTCTTTAAGCTTTGATAAGACTTCTTGGGTTTCGGCCCGTACTTTTTTAGTGCCAGTTTGCAATATGTCTTCAACAAGACCATCAGAGTTTTCAAACAACTTTCTTCGTTCCCGAAAATCTTTTGTTATTTTCTCTAACTGGCTGAACAAACTTTTCTTGCATTGCCCACATCCTAGTTCACCAGAAGCACAGCCCAAAGATATGTTATTGGCTTCTGATGGGTTAAATACCGATTGGTATATAAAGACTGATTTACAACTGGAGGGATCTCCAGGATCGAATCTGCGAACCTTGTTTTTGTCTGTGATCATTTTATTGACCTTGGACTGCAAGGTTTCAGAGTCAGAACAAATGTCGATTTGGTTATTTAAGCTTTTGCTCATTTTCCGATCGCCATCTATACCAACCAAGTTTGGTATTGTACTTAACAATGCTGAGGGCATTTTTAAAATCTCTTCTTGCGCAAATGTATTTATGCGCTTAACAAGATTTCGGGCAAGTTCGATGTGGGGTAATTGGTCTTTGCCAACTGGGACAACTGATGCTTTTACCCCCACGATATCCGCAACTTGAGATACCGGATAGCTCATGAACCC
>CAZGCV010000003.1:7636-45255 GCA_964524735.1 uncultured Candidatus Saccharibacteria bacterium
GAGGGGCTTTTAACCTCATAGGCGTCCTTCTCTGATTTGATTGTTGGGTTTCTTTCTAGCTCGCTCATTTTAGCAAACATAGAGATTAGAACCGTAAGCTGGTATAGTTCAGGTATCCTAGATTGGACATAGATCGTGTTTTCGGGTTTTAATCCGAGAGCAAGAAGATCCAAAATCATCTCTCGTATGTTACTCTCTGTTTTTCCGGAATCAGGCAGATGATCTGTAAATACTTGCATATCTGCTATTAGGAAAAAGTATTCGTGAGTATCCTGAAGACCTAAATTATCCATGAACATTCCAACGTAATGACCGAGATGTAGACGACCGGTTGGTCGTGCGCCTGTAATTAGCCTTTTCTGCATTGTGATAATTTCTCCTTTTGTATTGTTAAGGTGCTATAAATTCTTAGAAAACACCTAAAAATTATAATTTGAAAGTACCACAAAAATGAGGATTAGTCAAGTATGAAAGGCTAGAAACTTGAGATTATAGATGCTCGAATTCTTTGTACATATGCAACATATAATAGCTCAATAAAAGAGCTAAAGTTTCAAATATTTTTGGTGCCACGAGTATAATGATATCGTTTGTCAAAAAAATGCATTTTAGAAAAACCCCGCTCTATGAGGGGTTTTTGTTTTGCAGAATTATTTATTACTAGGTTCTACTGTCTTGGCAGGGTTTGCCAGAACATCATTCACTTTTTTCATAATTTCTTCGGTAGTGAAATAGGCTTTTACCATGTAGGCTTGTACCTTTAAAGCCTTGGTTTTCAGAATGTCTTTGTTGCTCCAAAGGTTAGAAAGTACGATGATTGGCGTATTAGCAACTTTAGGGTCTGGATTACTACGAATTGCTTCTAAAACCTGAAATCCGTCTACTTCGGGGAGCATGAGGTCAAGCAAAACTATATCAGGTTTTTCCTGAATTATTAAATCTATACCTGCTTTTCCGTCATCAGCTTCTTTTACAAGAAATCCGTTTGTACTGAGTTTGTGAACAACGATTTCGCGCATAGCAACATCATCTTCGACCATTAAAATTTTCTTTTGTATTTGTTGAGCTGTTTCCATTTTTGCTCGTTTTTGTTTCGTGTAACTTTTTCTTTATGTGGTTAGTATATCATATTCGCAGTTATGAGCGTGGTTTTGTGGATAACTATGATATAATTAATGAGTAATAATACTCACTGAAACAAACTAAAATCTCATGAATTGGTTCCTTATTGCTCTGATAAATCCTGTAGTTCACGCTTTTGTAAACCACTTCGATAAATATTTAATTTCAAGATTCTTAAAAAATGGATCTGTAGGTAGTTTGATACTATTTTCAGCGCTTTTTGCTGTTGTGGCTTTACCTGTAATTTATGTATTTAAACCCGAAGTAATATATTCAGTAGGCTTTTCTGATGCGCTACTGTTAATGGTTAATGGCGCAATTTTAGTTGGCGCAATTATTTGTTATTTGTATGCACTGGAATCTGACGAAGCTTCTTATGTGGCTCCATTTTTTCAGCTTATTCCGGTTTTTGGTTTTATATTTGGATATCTGTTATTGGGAGAAGTGCTAACTGCACGGCAGGTGCTTGCTGGTGCACTGATTGTATTAGGAAGCTTGTTTTTATCTTTGGAGTTATCTGGGAACGGCTCACGAATAAAGTTAAAACTTATACTTTTAATGCTTGGGGCATCATTTTTGTATGCAATTAATGCCGTTATATTTAAATATGTAGCAGTTGATGCAGGATTTTTAGATTCAGTGTTTTGGGATATGGCAGGGAAGTTTATTTTCGGAGTAATCTTATTTTTTGCTATTAAGTCTTACCGACAGCAGTTTTTAAGTTTAATTAGAAACAACGGCAAATTTGTTTTTGGATTAAATGTTGTAAATGAAATTCTTAGTTTGATAGGGGAATTTGCTTTGGTTTTGGCCGTGCTTTACGCTCCTGTAGCTTTAGTTCAATCTGTGGGTGGTTTACAACCTATTTTTGTTTTAATAATAGGTATTATTCTTACTAAGTTCTTACCTTCTCTCGGAGAAGAAAACCTGGAGCGAAAATACTTAGTTCAAAAAATTATTGGAATAGTAATAATAACCTTCGGCGTTTACATGCTGGAGTTGATTTAAAGAATATGTTGCCAAATTTTCCTGAATTTAAGAAATTAGAACTTTCAGATCAATCTGAAATAGAACAATTCGCTATTTCATATGACCCTTATTCAGATTTTAATTTTGGTGGATTATGGTCATGGGATACACAGGATATTGTAGAAATTAGTGTTCTAAATAAGAATTTAGTTCTGAAAATAAATGATCATTTTTCTGATCAAATTTCTTACACTTATTTAGGCAATAATAGATCAAATGAAACTGTTAAAGAACTATTTAACTTGTGTGTTCAGGAAGGTATAAAGCCAGAGCTGAATTTAGTGCCAGAAATATCATTGGATGGACTCGATTTTAGTCAATTTATGATTGAAATAGATTTAAATAATTGTGATTACATATACGAAATTTCTGAACTCGCTTCCTACGAAGGAAACAAATTCTCTTCTAAGAGAAAGATAGCAAACAGTTTTACTAGGAAATTTCCAAATGTAGAGGTTAGAATTTTAGATATGCAAGAAGATGACATAAAAAGAGATATTCTTCAACTGAATGATTCTTGGTCAGAAAATAAAAGCAAAGGCGATGAGTACTTTTTCTTGCATAAAGAAGGGCAGGCTATAAAAAGATTTTTGGACGCTGATTTTAATAATTCTCTCACAGTTGGTGTTTATGTAGAAAATAAGCTCGTTGGGTTTTCTATTTATAATCTTCATCGGGATGATTTTGCGATATGTCATTTTGCTAAAGCAGATATAAAATATGCAGGAATTTACGAATATATGATGAGAGAATGTTGTTCTATACTTAAACAGAGAGGATTCAAGAAAATGAATTATGAAGAGGATTTGGGTTTGCCAGGTCTAAGGTATTCTAAAAATTCCTTCAAACCTATTGGTTTTCTGAGAAAATATAAAATTAAGTCTCTTTAGTTTTAATTTTATTTGCTATAATTAATTTAAATAAGTCGTATTAATATCATGCTTCAATATTTATTAGAAGAGTTTAAGCAAAGTAGGGCATTTAAGGTTGTGGTTATTTTGTTTATCGCACTGAGTGCTTGGTGGATTAGTATCTATTTAAGAGGTCTTACAGAAAGCCTTGAGAATGATTATTTTACAGTAATATATTGTATCTTTGCATTGTTTGGCGGCAT
Organism: uncultured Candidatus Saccharibacteria bacterium; assembly: GCA_964524735.1. Classification (GTDB taxonomy): domain Bacteria; phylum Patescibacteriota; class Doudnabacteria; order UBA920; family UBA920; genus UBA920. The sequence goes on from CAZGCV010000003.1 coordinate 10,902, forward strand.
CGCTGGATGGTCATTTGCAAAAAAGTGGGGAGGATTAAGAAGCACCTTAGGAAGTTCTATAATTTTATTTACGGTCGGATTGCTTTCCCAATTCATTGGTCAAGTTTTATATAATTCATATATTTATATTCTTGGAATTGATGTTCCTTACCCATCGATAGGTGATGTAGCTTTTTTTGCTAGTGTAATTTTCTATATTGCGGCGTCTGTGCAATTAGCAAGAGTAGCTGGTATCAAGTTGTCTACTCAGTCAATCCTAGGGAAGCTAAAAGCTTTTATTATTCCAGTTTTGATTTTAATCGGATCATACTGGGTGTTCTTAAGAGGTTACGAACCAGATTGGTCAGATAAGATAGTAATATTTTTAGATTTTGGATTTCCAATAGGACAGGCGATATTTGTATCTATAGCGATTTTGGCGTTGTTGATTTCTAAGAATATTCTTGGTGGTATGATGCGCAAGCCTATCCTGCTGTTAATTATTGCTTTAATAGTTCAGTATTTGGCTGATTTTTCTTTTTCCTATCAAGTTAGCAGAGAAACATGGCACGTCGGTGGATCAAATGACTATCTTTTTGCTTTAGCATATTTCCTAATGACTGTTGCACTATTTTCAATCGGCAACATGTTTTATAAAGTTCAAAAATCATAAAGCCATGACTACAACAATGACAATTTTTGATCAAATTTCACTTCGTATAATCAAACAGCAAGAGTTGGTAATCGGGCCAATTGCTTGGGAAGAGGCTAAAAAAGTTCAGGGCTTTAAAGTTATCGATCAGGCTAAAGGTGAAGTCGCTATTGAAGGGGATGCTCAGGAAATTCTTAACCGCTTGGTCGCCCAGTATTCTCGTTTATTTGGACGTGTTTCCGAAGAGGTGTGTAAAGAAGCTGTGCAGGATCTTCTCGTTGAACTTCCACAAGGTGATGTTCCAGCAAGTTTGAAATAATCGAAGCGAGAAATAAAATTACAAACAAAAATTAAATTAAAGCTATGTCAGCGGATGACGCTAACAATAGCCATCTTCAAGAAGTAAACGCGGAAATTTATAAGCGCAACTTGGAGCTGGCTGTTGTAAATAAAACGCTTTCGCTTTTGCGAAAGCTTTATCAAATCAGTCTTCTTTCTCTTGACCCTGCAACTTTGTCCGAAAAGGTTTCCGATACTATTCGCGAAGACCTCAATATGGAAGCAGTGGGTGTTTTTTTGTTTGATGAAGAGAAAGATGAATTGCATCCATTTAAGTTTTCAAAATCAGGTCGCATTGTAGAAGTGTTGGATAAAGCGTCGGTGACTGTAGATATTAACCCTATAAAAAAAGTTTCTCAGCAGAACTTTTTGAAAAAAGTTGTAATAGATCGCCAATCAAATTTAATTTCTGGACCAAAAGAGATTTGGACGAGTATAGCACCTGCAGATAAAGTAGAGCAGTTAATACAAGGCTCACATGTTGAAACTGTTTTGTGGTACCCGTTAATCGCTCAAGGCGAGTTGATTGGTGTTTTAGTTTTAGCTTTGAATCGTGGTTACGAAGCACTGAGTCATTTTGAGCAGGATTCAATTAATAGTTTTATAGATGTAGTAGCAGTTGCTTTAGATAAAGCTTTGCTCTATGAAAAATTGCGTGTTGCAAATGAACAGCTTAAGGCGTTAGATAAAGCACGAGCAGAATTTATTTCCATTGCTAGTCATCAGTTGCGTACACCACCAGCAACAATCAAGTGGTATTTAGGTGCTATCTTAAACGGAGACTTTGGTAATCTTTCTGAAGAGCTTACAGCAGCTTTAAAACGAACCAATGTAACGAATGACGCGCAGATTGCAACTATTGATGATCTTCTTAATGCTTCCAGAATTGAACGCGGCAAGCTTGAATTCTTTTTTGAATCAGCTCCGCTTGAGCCTGTTGTTTCAAACTTGGTAGAACAAATGCAGCCTTTGGCACAAATGAAGAAGATGTCTATTGAGTACCGAAAGCCAAGCGGCGTACTTCCGGATATTTTAATGGATAAAGAAAAAGTTCGTCAGGTTATTAACAACATGATAGACAATGCGATTAAGTATTCAAAAAGCGGTGTTATTAAAGTTGAGCTTAAACCTGATAGCGAAAACCTAAGCGTGCTAGTCACAGACAACGGCAAGGGTATTGCAGCTAAGGAGTTGGGAACAATTTTTGAAAAATACACACGTGGCCATGATTCAGTTACTCATGCCACTGGCCTTGGATTGGGTATGTATGTGGCTAAAGTTGTTGTGGAGCAACACAATGGCCTTATATGGGCAGAAAGCCCTGGTATAGGTAAAGGGTCTACCTTTGCATTTTCCCTCCCAATTAAGAGCAATTTAACGCCTACAACGGTAGACTTAGCAGCTCCGCAGGCTTAATGTTATAATTATTTTATGTTTAAACGAATTATTGTTATCGCATTTTTAATTGTGCTCCTATTTGGTTCCGTAGGGGCTTTGACTTTGTATCGTAATTATAAAGCTCGCGAAGCAGAGCGTATTGCCCGCATGCAGCAAAAAGCTGAATCCATTCCAGTAACTTTTATTGAAGGTTGGACTAATAATCAAATTGCAGCAGAACTGGAAAAGAAAGGCTTCTTTTCCAAAAAAGAATTTTTAGACGCACTGGATAATTTCGATGAGTCTCAATTTCCGCTTTTAGATAGACCAGATGGAAAACGTTTAGAAGGATACCTTTTCCCAGATACTTACGAGTTTTTCAAAAACAGCACGCCAAATGATGTAATTAAAAAAATGCTTGCTAATTATTCCCAGCGTTTAGCATCAATTGGAATTACAAATTCAGATCAGAAGCATAATGGTTTGAGTTTATATGAAATTATGACTTTAGCTTCCATTATTGAAAAAGAGAGCGGGGGAAAGGGTTCTACAACAGGCAGTATGACTTTACAGGAAGAACGTAACTTAGTTGCGAGCGTGTTTTATAATCGTCTAAAAATTGGACAAGGTTTGGAAAGTGATGCCACTGTTAACTATGTAACAGGCAAAGATACTCCTGCTGCATCAGCGGCAGACTTAAAAGTGGATTCACCTTACAATACATATAAATACGCAGGTCTTCCTCCTGGACCAATTTGTAATCCGTCCTTAGGGAGTATTCGCGCAGCAATAGACCCAGCTAAAAGTGATTATTATTTCTTTTTACATAAACAGCCATCAGGCGCAGTCGTGTTCAGCAAAACTTTTGATGAGCACGTGAGAAATAAATTCCAGTAAATAAGCCATTTTCATATTTTAATCATATTAATACTTATAATATAAGTATGATTAAAACTGGACAGAAGCAAAATCAGCTTCGCATTGTAATTACTCGGCATGGGCCCAAGGATGGACTAAACGGCGTTTTGACTCCTCAAGGTAGGGAACTTGTTTTCGCACATTATATTAACTTTACAACTCAAGAGACTAATGAGTTTAAAAACGGAATTATATTCCAAAGGAAATTGGTCAGCTCCCCAATACGCCGCGCATTGCAAACTGCTAAAATATTTAAAAATGTTTTAGAGTTAAATTTAGATTCTTCGTTGGAGATAGATATTGAGCGGGATGACAGATTAAGCGAGAAAAATTTAACTGACTTCGTTTTAAATTTACCTCCAGAAAAGAGAAGCGACTGGTTTAGATATTGGTATTATTCCTCAGACGGTAGTAAAACTATTCGTGCTTTTTGTAATTGGCTTATAGAGCAAATGCAAAACCAGAAACTGAACCGTTCCAACATTGAGATCAATGCTTTTTCTCATGGTCCGGTTATGGCTGGATTTGTTCTTCGTTTGGAAGATATGCTAGGTAAAAAAATAATCAGCAATGAATTATCTTCTAAAGACAGAATGGATTTTGTGAAGCTTTTCGCAGCGCGCAGCAGTTTGTTTAATTATTTAGGGACTTTAGAATTAATTTTCAGATCAGATAAACCTAATTTTTTTACTTTAAATATTCAAGGGATAGAAATTGAAATCCCAGAAAGCGCACTTATGGACATTTGAAAATTTTAAGTTTATGGGATATAACTAAAGCATGATGCAGGTACGCATTTAAATTCAAGGAGGTAAATTATGAGTTTAAGGCTTATGCAGGCTCAAAGTTTGACTTTGAATACTGCTTTGGAAAATCATTGGAATAAGAAATTATCAGGTAAGCGAGCGCTTGCTCCAAGGCAATTGCAGAACAGTATTACTGATGAAGATTATTCCTCTTACAATCTATCATTTGATGATTTTTGTTCCGATTACATCCGCCTTGAACTCGAGAATATGTATTCCGAATTAGGTGGAGACTACTTGTATGAGTGTAATGTAAGTGTTCTCGGTCCTGGGTTAGGAAGAGGTTTGAGATTCATTCCTTATGCGAATCAGATTGGCATGAGAGTTGGACTTTACGATCTTTCTAAAACAGCAATAGATTTGGCAGATCAAGCTCTTAAATCTATGAACGTTTATAATCATAACTTCACTGAACAAGTAGAACTGACTGGTGAAGATGGACAAGTATCATCAGATACTATGCTGTTCGTTGTTTCGCAATTTTTACAAATACTTTCTCCTGAAACAATGAATAAAATAATGCAGATGATTGCTCGACAAATGGATAAGGTTCGAACCTGTCGTTGTATTATTGTCCATCCGTTTGATAATTCAGATGATCCAGGATGGGGAGATACGAATCCCTACACAATGAATCAACTCTTGAGTCCTATGCAAGAAATTGTTGGATGGATGCCGAAAATCATCCGAGAAGAATCGTTTTTGTATTTCGGAAAACATAATTATAAGGCGTTCACTATAATGCCTTAACAGCTAGCCAGGGAGTTATTAATTAACTCCCTGCATTTCTTACTATGAATAAAACTACTGCAGAAAAAATTACATTATTAAACCAGCTGACTTTACAATCTTTAGGGGAGCATGACAAGTTGAAGTTGGTTAAAAATTTTACTGAAGCGAGCATACAAATTATGGCCGCTGATTTTGGATTTGCTTGGTGGCAGCCAGCTGCAGATGCTGAATACCAGCTAGTATATAAAAGCGACAATATTCCGTATGATCCAAATCCGCCCCGTGATCGTGGCGGTAATTATCAAGCTAGTGTAACTGGCTCTCCTGTGTTTGTAGAAGATACTTCAAAAGAAGATTACGAAGAAGAGTACGATGTCCGTCCGTATATGAAAAGCTATGTCATTATACCGATTGTTTATGAAGAACAGTTCTATGGTAATGTTGTGCTTTGTTATGCTAATAAAAATAATTTCGATGAAGACGATCATAGTTTGGCAGAAGCGCTAGGTAATGCTATGGCCCAGTCTTTAACTATTAGTCGATTGTATCATAAGTTGAATACAATGGCGTATTATGATCAGCTTACAGGTTTGCCAAACCGTTCATTGCTTAGCGAACGTTTGGTAGAAGCGCATGCTAAAGCTGAAGAAGATAAAAGCATGTTTGCTTTGTTTTTTGTAGATTTGGACCGGTTTAAAATTATAAACGACATTTATGGGCACCACATGGGCGATCTGCTACTAAAGCAAGTAGCTGAGCGTATGCAAAAAGTAGTGCCTGCGAAAGCAACTCTCGCCAGAATGGGTGGCGATGAGTTTTTGGTATTGCTTCCGAATATTGATACTGTAGACGAAGCAAACCGTTGCGCGGTTGAAATGCAAAATATTTTTACTGAATATTTTGAACTGAATGAACATGAAATTTATTGTAATGGATCAGTTGGGTTTGCAATTTATCCATTGGACGGAGTTGATAGGCATACTTTGTTGAAGCATGCAGATTTGGCTTTGCATCGAGCGAAGGAACATGGTGGCGGAAATATACAGCAGTATAGAATGGGGCAGCCACTGTTTTACACTATGCAGCCAAAATTGCAAAGCCAGCTTCGCAGAGCCATCAAGAATAATGAACTTGTTTTGCACTACCAACCAATTTTAAATTTGAAAACGAAAAAAATTATAGGCAGCGAGGCTCTTATTCGATGGAACCATCCGGAGATGGGATTGTTGATGCCTGGCGAATTCATTGGGCAAGCTGAAGAATCAGGATTGATTGTGCAAATTGGAGAGTGGGTTATTGAGGAAGTCTGCAGACAAATTAATGAATGGGAATCAGCAGGAATACCTGCAGCTCCAGTGAGTATAAATATTTCTCCTCGGGAATTGTTGCGGCCTTCCTTGGTAAGCGGAATTGAGGAGTGTTTGAAAAAATATAATGTTCCACCTTCGCAAATTAAAGTTGAACTCACAGAAACTTTTTTGATGAAGAATATAGATTTATCTATTTCTATTTTAGATCAGCTCCGCGCACTTGGATTAAGGATTCTTATTGATGACTTCGGAACAGGTTACGCATCTTTAAATTATTTAAAACGCTTGCCGATTAACGCAGTTAAAATAGATAAAACTTTCACGCAAGGTGTACCAAATAGTCTGCAAGATGCGGCTTTGACATCAGCGATTATTGCTATATCTCATCAACTTGGATTGGAAGTAGTGGGCGAAGGGGTTGAAAACTCTGATCAGTATGAATTCCTGCGAGCGGCTCAATGCAATTACGGACAGGGTTATTTTTTCCACAAGCCGCTATCAGCTGAAGAATTTGCTAAATTATTTTCCCACAAATAAAATATATACCGCTTAATTAAGCGGTATTTTAATTCATATAATCATCATAAGTCTTTCATAGAGTTAATAGGAAGAGTATTATTAAATAAAGGAGTAAATATGGTTATTCTTCTGATTGAGGATGAGAAAAAACAGTCTGAATTTATTCAAAGGGCTTTAGAACAAGATTACTATAAAGTTGATCCAGTTTACGATGGCAAGGAAGCGATTGATCGAATTGAGGTTCGTGATTACGATTTAGTTATTGTGGATTTGAATTTGCCACAAGTGAGTGGTGAAGATATTGTGAAGCGCATACGAGAGTTAAAATTAAAAGTTCCTGTTTTAGTTTTAACGGCTAATGACGATATGAATATGAAGGTCACAAACTTGGATAATGGAGCTGATGATTATTTAACTAAACCGTTTGCATTAGATGAGCTGCTTGCAAGAGTACGCGCATTGCTTCGACGTGAAGCAGAAGTTATTCCTCAAACTTTTAAGCAAGGTAACTTGGAATTGGTGTATTCTACTCATGAAGTTAAGATTGACGGTCAGCCAATTAAACTGACTAAAAACGAATTTCGTTTATTAGATTTTTTGAGTCGTAAGCCAGATAGAGTTTGTACGCGTGCAATGATAGAAGAGCATGTTTGGGGTTACAACTCTGAGAATGATAGCAATGTTATTGAAGCTTCGATTTATAATTTACGGAAAAAGCTTGGTCCGAAGTATAAAAAAATGATTCAAACAGTTCAAAATATTGGTTATAGGTTTAAAGTATCAGCTTAAATTTAATTATGTTCGATTCGGAATTCGCAGAAAATTTATTAGAAAAGATTGGTGGTAATTCAGCTACGTTAGTATTTTCAGATTCGGGGAAATGTTTATTTGCCAGTAGTAATTCTATTGGTGTACTAGGTGCTTCTTCTGAAGACCTTAAGACTCGCATAGTAGACCAAAGTTTTCTTGATAATTTACATCTCTATACTCTGGAAGGTGGCCTTTTAGATAAAGCCAATAACCCAGTTGCAAAAGCTTTGAAAGATAAAAATTTTATTCAAACTACTCCGTTTTTTTGTAAGTTATCAAAAGATGCAGAAGATGTTTTAGCATTGAATACTTTTGTGATTGAAAATCAGACAGGTAATTATTTTGTTGTAGTGCAGATTCGTAAAGCAAAGCGTGAAGTAGATGTTGGTGAAATGAAAAGTCTATTTGTTTCTTTTGCTGCACACCAGCTTAAAACACCGAGTTCTGTGGTTAAAGGATTTATTGAACTAATGATGCGACAAGGTGAACCTGCTTATTCAAAAGAACAATGGCATTTTTTGACTTCTGCTTTTGAGGCAAACGAGCAATTAATTGAAGTTTCAAAAAGTTTATTAAATATGGCTCGCTTAGAGGGAGGGTTAATAGAACCTAAAGCTGTTGAATTTGATCCTAATCGAGCTTTGCAAACAAAAATAGCTTCTTTCGCACCGCTCTATAAAACCAAAAGGGTGAATGTAAATTTATCTGCGTCATCAGAAGAAAATTTTAACTCACTGCGCAGTGATGAGTCCTTCTTCTTAGAAGTCTTTGGGATTTTGCTTGGCAATGCAATTAAACATTCTCCAATAGGAGAAAGTATTACTGTGTCTTCAGTTATTAGTAAGAACGGCTGTGAAGTTCATATTATGGACAATGGGCCTGGTATTGCTAAGGCTGTTCGTGAGACTTTGTTTAAATCGGAGCAAGGATCATCTGAAAAAGAAAACAGCCATGGACTAGGGCTGTTTATGGCAAAGAAATATATAGCTTTACTGGGAGGAAGTATTGGATTAGAAGAGTCTGAAATAGGAAGTGACTTTTATTTTACAGTCCCCAATTTAAATTAACTTTGAAATTATTTGCCTAAATTTGAGCATGTAAACTCAGGGTGACCATTTAAGAAATCTTTCATTGTCATTTTATTTTTTCCAGCTAATTGCACTTCCTCAAGTTTTAAGAAAGTATTGTCTTTACAAAGCACGATATCTTTAGCTGTGTCGGATTCATTAATGTTAGGTATTGAGCAAGAAAGTATTTTGAATGCTTCTCCTTTGTAGGTGGTCCATATTTGCGGCCAAGGAGTAAAAGCTCTGTGCATATTGAAAATAGTCTGAGCTGTTTGCTCGGCAAAATTTATTTTTCCGTCTTGCTTTGAAATTATTTTAGTCGTTGTTGCTTCTTCGTGATTTTGTTCTTGCGGAGTTATTGCAACAGCTTCGTATTTAGGTAATGTGTCTAAAATAAGAGCCGCGGAAATTTTAGAAAGCTTATTGGCTAAAGTTTCAAAATTGTCTGTAGCATCAATATCACATTCCTGGGTTGATAAAATCGGACCATGATCAACTAATTCGTCTAAAATAAAAATAGTTGTTCCGGTTTTTGTTTCGCCATTGAGTAGGGCAAACTGAATCGGTGCTGGACCCCGATATTTTGGTAGCAAGGAGAAATGCACATTAATAGTCTTGAGTTTAGGTATTTCTAATAGGTCTGCAGGAAGAATTTTTCCGTAAGAAACTACAACAAATATATGTGCGTTTAGACCGCGAAGAAATTCTAAGAATTCCGGATTGTTTTTAACTTTCGCTGGCTTGGAAACGGGAATATTTTTTTCATCTGCAAGTCTGGAAATAGGGGACGGTGTTAACACTTGCTTTCGACCAACTTTAGCGTCTGGACTAGTTATTACGTGAATGACTTCGTGTTGGTCTATTAATGCTTCTAAAATCGGAAGACCTACTTCTGATGTACCAAAGAAAACTATTTTCATATTATTTAATTGCCTTAACTAAACCTCGTAAAATTTCTGCTTCGTATTCGCAATCAACTAAGGCATCGTGTCGTCCCTCTGCTTTTTTAACCCCTAACTTTTTGCCTACATCTTCCAATGTAAAACCGGCAAACTTTTTGCGATTGTTAAGAGATTTGTGTTTCGCCATATAGAAATAGCAAAGCGGCCACAAATTGAAAGTGTATTGTACTGTGAACGGATATTTCATTTTTACGCTGCGGAAAGCAGCGGGGAAAAAGATTATATCTAAATTCCCGCCGTACATTGTTGGAGTAACATCTGAACCAAAAGTCTGGTTAAACTGCTTTAAGACAGTTTTCATGTCCGGGGCATCCTTTAGCTGGTCCCATTTAATTTTGTTAACTGACATTGCTTCTGGGTCACGCTTTGCCCAGCGTTTTGGCTTAACATAAGTTGCAAAAGATTTCTTTTGCTTTAAAGTCTTTTTGTCTAATAATATTGCAGCGATCTGAATTATTTCGTGCTTTGTTACATCTAGCCCTGTGCATTCCAGATCGAATAGTAAAATATCTTTTTTGAACATATGAATATATTAATTATCCGTTTACAATCTTGCGAAAAACTTCTGCTGACAAACGGGCTTTTTCTAAAGCGTTATGGGGATTTTTCAGCTTTAAGTTAAAGTGGCTAAATAAAGTTTCCATGGTGGGCATCTTTTTTAATCCATAATGCAAAGTATAGACATATCCTAAAGACCATATATCAAGAACATGACCATGATATTCAAAAGGAATCAAGTTTTTCTTAAAAGCTTGCTTTAAAAATTGGACATTATTTACAGTGTGGGTTGCTAATAGGGGTTCATGGCCAAATTTCTTTGCAAAGTCACGAATAACATCATTTGCTTTAGGACTACGTTTTAATTCTTCATAAGGGATTTGCAGCATGCCAGCGTGTTGCGCAATTGTATTTTCTAAAAAGCTTGCCTTAATGTATGAGTTAAAAAAGTTTTTTTCTAGCAAATTGTCCTTGTCTAAAAGAACAGCAGATAATTGAAGAATAGAATCTCTTTCAATATTTGGTCCAGTTGTTTCAATCTGAAACAATAATATATCTTTAATGAACTTCATTGCGTTACTGTTTCTCCGCAAAAGTTGGAAGCAGATTTTCTCCAGTGGTGACTTTTTCCAGCTTGTCGTAAATTAAAGTATTGTTCAGATGATCAATTTCATGTTGAAGTACGCGAGCAAGAAAAGTGTCATCAGTAATTGTGAATTTTTCTCCTTCCATATTGTAAGCTTCAACGGTAATTTTTTTAGGACGTTTAACAACGCCAAAAACTCCAGGCATAGACAGACACCCTTCTTCCATTTCTTCTGTGTCTCGAGAGGACTTTATAATCTTCGGATTGATAATAGGGAATGGGGGGATGCCTGCGTCTTCCAGGTAGATGATAGCTAAGTTTAAATTTTTGCTTATTTGTGGCGCAGCCAAGCCAACACCGTTAGCAAATATAACAGTATCCAACATGTTTTTTATAAGTCGTAACTCTGCCTTTTTTAGGGGAAATGTTAAATCTTCAACTGGTGTGCGTAGGATTTTTGCAGGAAGTTTTGCAATCGGTAAAATCATTTCTTGTCTTCTTTCTTATGTTCTTCGTTATACTTTTTAATTAAATAGGCAAAAAGTTTGCCAGGTGTTTTTACGTTCGGATTTTCCATTACTTCACCAGCGATTTTTCTAAGAATATCAGGTTTGTGAGTAACAGCCATTTTTAAATAGAATCCAAAATGAGCTTTGTCGTTTAAGAGGTTTGCGAGTTCGTCGGCAAGTACATGAGAGGCCGAATGCAGGTGAGGATCTCTTTTACGGGAGAATTTTTTGCTTGCTGCGACGCTTTTTAATGAATCCATATCCATATTATGACATATTATGCTTAAGCTCGCTAAAATGCCTGAAAAAGGCTATAATTATTCAGTATGACTCTTAAAACCTTTGCTTCTATTCTAATAGTAATTGGCTTTGCGATAGCTGCTTTGGAAGGTATTCCTCAGCGTTCTTGGGAATGGTTTAAGGGAACTCAGGTTGCGACTTCAATTTTTTCGTTGGCTGGTACGGAAGAAAAATTGCCAGGACCGTTACGTGGTATTTTAGATGGCATTGGTGGGAGTAATTTAACAACTCAGGGAATAGTGCAATCTACTAACGACCATCGTGAAAGTAATGGTTTAATACCTCTACGTTTAAACGCAAAGTTAAGTAAGGCGGCGGAAGCAAAAGTGAATGACATGTTTGCAAAACAGTATTTTGAACATGAATCACCAGACGGTAAATCACCAGCAGATATCATTCGCGCTCAAAGTTACGAGTATATAATAGTAGGAGAAAATTTAGCGCTAGGAAATTTTAAAGATGATCAAGTTTTAGTTCAAGCTTGGATGGATAGCCCTGGCCATAGAGCTAATATTTTAAATGGAAAGTTTCATGAGATTGGAGTATATGCACGCAAAGGTATGTATGAAGGTAAAGAGGTCTGGTTAGCTGTACAAGAGTTTGGTGCTCCTTTGTCTTCATGTCCTGCGCCAAATAAAAGCATGAAACCGGAAATTGATGCTAACCGTGCTCAGCTTGAATCACAGCAAGCAGAGTTGTTGCGACAAAAATCTCAACTTGAATCCAGTCGATACGCAAATGAGCAAGACTATAATGCGGCTGTTCAAAGATATAACGACTTAGTGCAACGAACTAATAAGCTGTCCGAAGAAACTCAAGAATTGGTTCGCAAATACAATGAAGCTGTAAATACATTTAATAACTGTTTGGAGTCGAATTCTTAATGTCTGTTAAAACTGAAAAAATTGATGTAGCTGGATTATTAATTAGTCCAGTAACAAAAAAATATTTGCTTGAACAAATTCGTGAGCGTGTAAAACGTAAAGAAAAAACATTTATAGTTACGCCGTACTCAGAATTTTTGCATGCAAGTTTACATAAACCAGAATTAAAATCGCTTTTTAATAGCGCTGATTTTGCAATTGCAGATGGTATAGGTATTCTATGGGCAAATTTATATCTATCTGTTCCGTTGACTTTAAAATACTTTTATTTAAATGCCTTACAGGCTTGGTGGCAGGTCATTTGGACTGGGGCAAGTATTCTATTGCGACCGAGTTTGTTGTATAAGAATATTCCTGAAAAAATTGTGGGCGCAGATTTTGTTTGGGATTTGGCTCAATTAGCGGCTGATAATGATTTTAAAATTTTCTTGTTGGGTGCACGAGGGGATGTTGCTGAAAGGGCAGGGAAGAAGCTAAAAGAGAAATTTCCAAATGTAAATATAGTAGGTACTTCAAACAAAGATATGACAGATTCTTCAGTTTTAGATGATATTAATGCTGTTAGTCCAGATATGCTTTTGGTTGCTTTTAAAGCGCAAGCAGCAGAAAAATGGATAGCAGATAATTTATCTAAGACAACAGCTTCTTTGGGAATTGGTCTTGGCGGTACTTTCGATTATCTAGCAGGAGAAAAAAGCCAGCCTCCTCGTTTAGTCCGCAATGCCGGTTTAGAATGGTTGTGGCGGTTGTTTACCCAGCCAAGTCGCGTTGTAAGAATTTATAATGCGTTTTGGGGGCTAATAATCTCTTTAATTAGATACAAAACATATTTGTATGCGCCTTTTCGCGCAAACGGATGCGCTGTTGTAATTAATCAGCAAGGTAAATTTTTGCTGTGTAAACGGGTTCCTGGTCCGGAGAAGAATAGTGGTTATCATCTTTCACACTTTGACGATTACTGGCAATTTCCCCAAGGCGGATTAGATAGAAATGAAGGGCCTGTTGAAGGAACAAAAAGAGAGTTGCTTGAAGAGACTGGAATTAAGACTGTTGATGTAATAGGTCAAGCTAAATTTTTGAATGAGTATCTTTGGAATAATGCTCGTCGATCTTTAGTTACTAGTCGGTATAAATACAAAGGACAGAGCCAGTACACAATCTTTTTTAAATTTAACGGCACAGACGAAGAAGTTAAACTGGATGATCATGAACTCGATGCTTATGAGTGGCTTACCGCTGAAGAGGTTATGAAGAAAATTGCTCCTGAGAGACGCAGACACGCTGAAGCTGTCCTTGCTGAACTAAAGGGAATTCAACTATAATTTAAAGACTTTTTAGAATTTATGACAGAAAATAACAAGACAATCCGTACCAGATTTGCCCCTAGTCCGACAGGCTTTGTTCATGTTGGTAATTTTCGAACAGCTTTATTTAGTTTTTTGTTTGCGCGTCACAACGGCGGCACAAGTATTTTACGCGTAGAAGATACTGACCAGTCTCGATTTGTTGAAGGTGCAATGGAAAACATGATTTCTGTATTATCTCGCATGGGAGTTGAATTTGATGAAGGTGTTGTTTTTGAAAACGGACATCTCACAGAAAAAGGGGATAAAGGACCTTATACTCAATCGCACCGCTTAGATATTTATAAAAAATACGCAGAAGAATTATTGTCTGCAAAAAAAGTCTACTATTGTTTTTGCAGTCCAGAACGTTTAGACGAAGTCAGAAAAGAGCAAATGGCTTTAAAAAAGCCTGCTATGTATGACAGGTTTTGCCGTAACCTTTCTGATGCAGAAATTTCACAAAAAATGTCTGAGCTTGAATCTTCTGGTAAAAGTCCGGTTGTTCGTCAAGCAAATCCACTTGAAGGTAAAACTGTTGTGCATGATTTAGTGTACGGAGATATTGTGTATGACAATTCAATTCTTGATGATCATGTTCTGATTAAATCAGATGGATTTCCAACTTATCATTTTGCTGTTGTGGTTGATGATCATTTAATGGAAATTTCACATGTCATTCGAGGAGAGGAATGGTTGCCGTCTGCGCCTAAGCATGTTTTGCTGTATCAGGCGTTTGGTTGGCAAGCACCTGCGTTTGCTCATATGCCATTAATTTTGAATCCAGATAAATCTAAACTTTCTAAACGCCAAGGTGATGTTGCTGTAGAAGATTTTTTGAAAAAGGGTTATTTGCCAGAAGCTTTGACTAACTTTGTAGCATTCTTGGGCTGGAATCCTAAAACTGAGCAAGAACTTTTCTCTATGCAAGATCTAATTGAAAGCTTTGATTTGGCAAAGGTGAATAAGTCAGGGGCAGTTTTTGATATTGCCAAGCTAGATTGGATTAATGGTGAATATATTCGTGCAAAGTCTAACTCCGAACTTGTTGAATTAGTCAAACCTTACTGGCAAGAATCAGGTTTTGATCTCGCTAAGTTTGATAATAGCTATCTGGAAGGTATTATGGCTTTGGAGAAAGATCGTCTGAAAAAACTTTCTGAAATCTCTGAACGAACTAAATATTTCTTTAACTCACCGGAAATTGATGCAACGAAATTAGTTTGGAAAAAATCTACTCCTAAAGAAACTCAGCAGAATCTGCGTTTGCTTCAAGATCTGTTTCGTATTCAATCAGATGATGTAATGGGAGATATAACAAAGCTGGAAGAGGTAACAAAAGCTTTCATTGCTGAACACGAATTTGATAATGGATCTATCCTTTGGCCGTTGCGATATGTGATGACAGGAGAAGACCGAAGCCCGAGTCCTTTTGAAGTTACAGCAACCGTATTTCAAGGATGGGGTAGGGAAGAGGTAATGTCCCGCTTAGAAAAAGGCATTTCTATATTATAGTGCTTATTTCTCTAAATTATTCCCGAATTTAGAGAAATATATGCTATAATAATAGTAATGTTGAATCAGAAACTTGAAACTAAAACTATCTTAAAAATATCAGGAATAGCCGCGTTAATTGGCTTAATTAGCGTTGGTGTTTTTGTGTTGTCAGCAGAAAAATTGGTTTTTGCTCAAGCAAATCAGCGTGATGTTCTAAATGATAAAATCCAACGTTTGCAACAGCAAATTAACGCCTATCAGCAGTCTATTAATACTACTCGTAAGCAAGGAGCTAGCTTGCAGAATGAGATCAATATTTACGATAATCAGATTGCTTCTTTAGAATTACAAATTCAGGCAAATCAAACTCAAACTGAAGATACAAATTTGCAAATTAATGAGCTGCAAACTCAGATTGATAGACGTAAAGTTGAAATTGAAGAGAATAAATTAATATTAGGTTCTTTGGTTCGTCAAATTGCTGAATTAGACACCAACTCTTTTGTTCAAATCGGTTTAGGTACAGATAATTTTTCTGCATTTTTGGATCAAATTCAATATAGTAGAAGCGTGTCTCAACAGGTTTACACTTTGGTTGCAAAAATTAAAGAAATTAAATCTAAATTAGAAACTCAGCAAGCAGACTTAAAGAAATCTTTAGAAAAACTTAAAGAGCTTGCAGGTCAACTGGCAATCGCAGAAGAAGCTTTAAATGAAGACCGTACTGCTAAATCAGCATTGCTTGCGCAGACTAAAGGCGTAGAAAAAAATTATCAGAACCTTTTGAAAGGTGCTTCTGCGGAACAAGATAAAATTCAAGCTGAATTATATAATTTAGACAATGCTGCTAGAGGTCGTGCTGGTAACCCAAGTATTTCTGCTAAGAAAGGTGTATTAGCTTGGCCGATGGATGGTGTGTTAACACAAGGTTATGGAAATACTGGTTTTACTTCTTTGGGCTACAATTTTCATAATGGTATAGACGTTGCTGCTCCCGCAGGAAAACCTATTTATGCTGCAGCGGATGGTACTGTTGCGCATTGTAATTCAAGCCAGCAAGCGTATGGAAACTGGTGTACTATTTATCATACTGTAGATACTAATAATGGTGCGAGAGATATTGTGACTTTGTATGCACATATGCGCTCATATTTAATTGCGCCTGGGCAAGCTGTAAAAATGGGTGACTTAATTGGTTATGAAGGAAACACTGGTAATACAACCCGTTTGCTTTATGGCCCAGAACGAGGTTATCATTTACACTTTACAGTGTTCGATCGTAAGGGATATACAGTAACGAAGGGATCTTATGGTAATTACTATGTGCCGTCTGGAGCAACCTATAATCCACTTAGCTTCTTAGGAAAATGATGAAATCCTTGGTCACAAGGCGGGTTGGTCGAATTCTACTTAGTTCATTTTTAGTGCTGCAGATTTTTTTGGGACAAGCAGGGCAACTTGTTTTTCCAGTGCAGCAGGCGCAGGCGCAAGGGTTACTAAATCCTTTGGATCCTGATGTGCCTAGGACAAACGTTGAAGTCCCACAATACACTGGGCGAGGCGTTGAAGAAAGTATTAAAGCATATTTGTGTGTTCCTGATGAATCAAATTTAGGAACGGCTTTGTATACATGTATAACAAAGTTATATAGATTTGGTATTGCTTTTGGTTCTATTGCTTTGGTGTTCTTTGTTGTTTACGCTGGCTATATTTATATGACTGGTGGTGAAGCTGCTAAGAAGAAGGCTAAAAGCGGTTTATTTAGTTCGTTAATAGGAATGGGTGTTATTTTGTCGAGTTTCGTTTTACTCAGTTTTATTAACCCAGAACTCATTAGGATAAAACCAATTCAACCGCCAATTTTTACTGCTAGTAGCTTACCTTCCTGTGAGTCTGTTGGCTTTGGTGCAAATTGTATTTTACCTAGCGGGCAGGTTCATTATGCGGGTGGTAGTGGGGGCGGTGCAACTGGGAATATGCGACAGTGGCAGGCGCTTATTACTACTAATGCTCAAGCACAGGGAATCGAATATTGCGCATTGTATGCTCTAGTAGAATTAGAATCATCTGCTAATCATTTGATAGTTTCTAATGGACCTCCTCGTACTGTTAACCCTAATCATTCTGATAAAAAGTTTTATGGCTTACCTTTTACTCGTGCTGCTACAGGAAGCTCTATTAGAGGGCATGGGATAGGATTGGGACAAATTTTTATTTATGGGCCACCAGGTGGGCCTAGTAATGATAGATGGCCAGACCCTAGTACTCCGTCTAGAGGTGGTAGGGAGTTTGGATTTGATCGAGCATTAACAATAACTGATTTAATTAATCCTGACACAAACTTAAAGGCTGCGGCTTATCACTTTGCTAAAGTGAAAATGAGAAACGTAGCACCTGGTAATTACTCACAAGGATACGCTAATTATCATGGGGCTGGTTCTATTAATGGTATTAATGTAAAAGAAATTTACCAAACCAAGTATTTAAGATGCAAAGGTTCATAATATGTTTGATTATATAAAGTCACATTTACATATAATACTTATTATTCTAATAATTGTATTTTTATTGATTACAATTGTTGTGTTTTTTATGCCAGCAAATCAAACAACAAATGTGAATGTAGATCAAATAACTCCAGCCGATGTTGTGGTGTTGAATGAAAATTTATCAGCTGAACAAAAATCTGCAAGTTTAGCAGCATTAGACTATTTATATACTTACGGAAACTACTCCTACGAAGATAATAGATTGCAAAGTCTGGATGGTAATGTTACTTCAAGAATGTCTTCATTAGTAAATAATTTAGCGAATGAAATTAATAATAATCCAGATAAATTTTCTACATTAGCTCCTGTTAGCGAAAATTACAAAGTTGAATTATCAGGTGATTCAGCAACTGTTACTATACCCGCTATACTGAGTAATAATGAAGTTCAAAATAAGTCAGTGTTAACACTGGTTACTCTTAAAATGGTTAATTCTTATTGGGTATTAGATGGCTTTGATGTTAACTAGATTAAAACAAATATTATTTATTGTCTTGATTGCTTTAACACTGGCTAATCCTGTGTTGGCTTTAGCGCAGTCTCAATCACCTGGGTTAGTGAATCCTATTAATCCGCAAGTGCAGACTACAAATGTAGATGTGCCGGTTTATCAAAACGTGCAGCAAAGCGTTACAAACTTTTTGTGTACCCCAAGTGAAAATCCCGATGGGCGTGATTTAGAAAGATGTATTAATAAAGTTTATAGATTTGGAATTGCATTCGGTGCAATCGCTTTAGTATTTTTTGTCGTATTGGCTGGGTACTATTACATTACGGGAGGGGAAAACGGTAAAGGTAAGGCTAAAGGTATTGTTCAGAATTCTTTAGTAGGTATGGGGTTGTTACTTGGAAGTTATGTGTTGCTTAGATTTATTAATCCAGACTTAGTTGTATTTAAACCAATCCAACCGCCAATTTTTTCTGCAGAAGATTTGCCTTCATGTGATGAGATTGGGTTGGGTAATGATTGTGTGATTGTGGCTAGCACTGAGGAGCAAACTGATGGTAATACAGGTACTGGCGGTGGTAGTTATGCTGATTGCTCTGGAGGGGTTATACCTATTAGTGGCATACCTAGAGCTGGTAGCGGCACAAGAATATGTAAAGAGCTTTCTGATAAAATGGTTCCTTTATTAGCTCAGTTTAAATCGCAAGCGCCTGGTTATTATTTCGCTATATCATCAACTATTAGAAACACTAGAGCGGAAAGTAGATGTCACTATGACGGAAACTCAAAAAGCGGAAACTGCGCTGATACTGTTTTAAGAACCACTGCTGGTGCTAAAGTTCCTGGAAGCAACCCTGCGTGGGGTACTCTTTGCAGGTTGCTGCTCGGTGCTGGGTTATCATTGGCTAATGAAACTGGTTCAGCACATCAAGGTTGTAGAAACCCAACATCGTATCAATTTACTAATGGGGCTCATTTCCATGTATATGTACCAGGTAGATAAAAATGTATATTATACGACCGTCATATATAAAAAGTAATATATAAATAATCAGGGGAGTGTTATAAAGGGGATAATAAACGATATTAATTTAAAACCGCCAGTCAATGGCGGTTTTAAATATGTCATCATGAAAGATTAATTGCAAAAGAAATTAAATAGAATAAAAATATAAATTGTATTAACGAAGTTAAATCTACATTTATAGGATTTCAACCTTTTCAATATATACTATGTCGCAGAAGATACATTGTGCGACACGCAATGTATTTCGATTTGTCTTGTTGCCTGCTTTGTTCACAGCTGATTATATATAATCAATGAAGGTATTCAAATAAAGTTTATATCCTAAATACTTTTCTAAGCATTGGTATGAGTTCTTCTAATGTTGATATAACGTAATTTATTTGTTGTTTAGAAGTAGACTTACCCATAGTAAATCTTACAGCACTATATGAGGCTTGTCGGTTGTGTCCTAAAGCCCTTATGACATGTGATGGATCTGTGCTACTGGTGGCGCATGCGCTTCCTGTTGATACTGCTATTCCCTTGCTGTCCAAATAAAGCAATAAACTTTCTCCTTCAATACCATCAAAATTAATATTGATGTTGTTTGGTAATCGATTTAATCTTTTATTATTGGATATTATTTTAGGACCATTAATAGAAATATCTTTAACTTTTTTAAATAGACGGTCGGCGAAGTATTCTTGTAAAGATACTAATTTGTTTACTTCTTTGATTAAATCCTTTTGACCGAGCTTAAGGGCTGTGGCAAGACCTACAATTCCGGGAACGTTTTCAGTTCCGCTGCGCAAATTACGCTCTTGCCCGCCACCATGAATTAAAGGTTTAAGATTAATGCCAGAACGGACAAATAGAATACCAGTTTGTTTTGGACCGTAAATTTTACTGCCGTTAAGTGTGAGTAGGTCGACTTTGAGTTCGTGTGTATCTAAAGATAGCGCTCCACCAGCTTGGCATGCGTCTGTATGAAAAGCAATGGTGTTTAATTTTTTCTGAACGCGAGCTTTATTTAAACCACTTACCCACTTCCCTATTTCTTCAATCGGCTCAATGGTACCAATTTCGTTGTTGGCGTACATAATTGAAATTAGCGCCGTATCTTTTTTTACCAACTTTTTAAGTTCCGCAAGCGAAACAAATCCCTCTTTGTCTACTTTAACAATACTGATTTTCCAACCTTCTTCTTTTAATGAATCAACTGCATGAAGTACAGAATGATGTTCGATCGCGCTAGTGATAATGTGACCTGGTTTGCCATGCTTATTTTTGTATGCTTTAGCAACTCCAAAAATAGCAAGGTTGTTGCTTTCTGTTCCACCGGCGGTGAAAATTATTTCCGCAGGTTTGCAATTTAAAATTTCAGAAATTTCAGCACGCGCATTATTGACTGCTGATTTGGCTTCTAATCCAGATTTATATAGCCCAGAAGGATTGGCGAACTTATCAGACCAGTATGGTTGCATAGCTTTAAGAACACGTGGGTCAACAGGTGTTGTTGCTGCATGATCTAGGTAAACGAGCTTTTTTGAAGGTTTCATAGCCTTAATTTTAGCAAAATACAGCTTTAGCGACTAGACTTTGTATACCCAGCAGCTTGAGCTTCAGATTCTGTTGCAAAGCATTGAGCAGCATTTGTTCGGTCATAAAAACTTCCACCAGCAATATGATAAATCTTGCTTTTACTTCCTTTAATTGGACAGTCATTTGTTGCTGTTGTCTGTGTAGTTTTTGGACTTATATCTGTATTGGTATTTTTAGATTCAGTCTTTTTTTCAGTAGAATTTGTGTTATAATTATTCAAAGTTCTTTTGGTTGGAGCATTCGAAGTAACTGCATTATTGCTGTACATATTTCCTGCACCGAATCCTGTTGTAAATACTACAACCAAACATGCCGCTGTAATACCAATTGGTTTTACATGAGCTAATATTTTTTGAAGGTCTAAATTTTTTAAATTATCAAACATAATTATCGGAGGGGTTAATAAAAGGTTACATATGCAATATGCTTTTGTACTAGGACGTGTTTTTACTCTCTCACTTGCGGAGTTGTTCTCTTATTTTAAAACTCATAATATTGAAGTTAGTATTGTTGATTGTTCTCCAGAAGTTTTAATAGTAGAGGTCCCTGCTCAGCTCGATATCCAAAAAATTCAAAAGGAGCTTGGTGGTGTTGTAAAGATTTTGCGCATCGTTGATGTTAAAACTAAGCGCGAAACAGATTCTATTAACTTCGCATTGCAGCATTACTTTAAACCTAGCAAGTTAAAAACTGATTTCTTAAAGAATTACAAAGGGAAGATTCAATTTGGGGTTAGTGTGTATTTGCTTGAAAGCAATGTTCAAGCCTTTGGTGAGCCGAAACGTTTGGGTATGTTCATAAAACGTTCAATGCAAGACAGTGGGGCTAGTATACGTTTGGTGTTACCAGAATTTAATTCTCTTGCTTTAGCTTCTGTGGTGGTGACTAAAAATCTATTACTAGATAAAGGTGCAGAAATTTGTGTAATAGCTAGCAACACGCAAATTTATGTTGCAAAGACTTTAGCGGTGCAAGACTTTGAAGATTACGGTCGTCGCGACTACCAGCGTCCAGTTAGAGATGATAAGCAAGGTATGATTCCTCCAAAAGTAGCACAGCTTATGCTGAACTTTGCTGAAACAAAATTGGGAGAGACTATGCTTGATCCGTTTTGTGGTATTGGTACAGTGGTACAAGAAGGGGTTTTGCTTGGTTATCGCATGCTTGGCAGTGATATTAATTCAGTTGCAATTTCCGGTAGTGAGAAAAATCTTGAATGGTTCAGAAACCGTTACAAAATTTCTCCTGGTAAATTCCATGTTGAAGTTTCTGATGCAAAAGAAGTTTCTAAGCTTGTTGAGAACTTAGAAAAAATCGGAGCGTTCAAGAGTATTTCAGGAATAGTTACTGAAGGATATTTAGGTCCAATGTATACAAAGTTCCCTACCCCGCCTGAGATAGAGAAAAACTTTAACGATCTAGAAGAATTATATACAGCCTCCTTTCAAGACTGGTTAAAATTTTTATCAAAAGGTGATAAAGTTGTTATTTGCTTCCCTTCTTACAAACATAATAAGGGTTACACAGGCTTCCCTAACCTTGACTTTATTACGAAACTTGGATATAATACTGTAGATCTCATTCCCTCTATTTTGGCCGAATCTATGCCGTTTTTAAGACTTACGGATCGAAAAACAGCAATTTATGATCGGAAAGACCAAATAGTCGCCAGGGAAATCGTGATTTTTGAAAAGAACTAAATTTAAGAATTAACCTTAGAAAAGTCGGCTGCCTTAATCGGTAAAGATTTGATGAGGATATTATCGAGATAAATGGCTCATAAGAAAGCCGGAGGATCAACCAGTTTAGGCCGAGACTCCGTATCAAAACGTTTAGGTGTAAAAATCTTTGGCGACCAGTGGGTTAACAAAGGCGAAATCATTGTTCGTCAGCACGGAAATAAATTCCATGCTGGTGATAATGTAAAAACTGCCGGTGACTCAACTTTGTACTCTCTTGTAAATGGAGTTGTAAAATTCCAGAACAAAATGATGCGTAAGTTTCATGGCAACCTTCGCAAGACACGCGTTGTAAGTGTTGAACCAGTTGCTGTTAAAGGTCAGCGTGATGCTGTCCCAGCTAAGACTGCAAAAGCAGAAAAAGCTGAAGTTGTTACTGAATAATTACATCAAAGATAAAAGCCGCTCCAATTAAGGGGCGGCTTTTTATTATCTGCTTTTTACAATAGCGCGGATGAATTCTACAAACAATGGATGTGGACTAAATGGACGAGACTTAAACTCTGGATGGAATTGAGTGGCAACAAAGAACTTATGTTCTTTTAATTCAATAATTTCGACCAAGCTGCCGTCTGGAGTTGTTCCTGCAATTGTCAGGCCCGCAGCTTCAAGGCGTTCTCGATACTCATTGTTAAACTCATAGCGGTGTCGATGACGTTCTGAAATTGTATTTGCATTCCGGCCACGACTACCAGGAGAAATCCAGCCGGCTTTAGCATAAGCCTTCTCTGTTTTGGTTCCAGGAGCCACAACGCAATCCCAAGATCCAAGGCGCATTGTAGCGCCATATTCTCGCTTTAGAAGCATTTTTTCTTGTTCAGGCATTATATGTATAACAGCGTGTTTTACATTCTCCTGTACCTCTGTGGTGTGAGCATTTCTAATTTTTGCAACATTGCGAGCAAATTCAATGCTAGCTAACTGCATTCCATAGCAAAGTCCTAAATACGGAATATTCTTAGTACGTGCGTATTTAATAGTTTCAATTATCCCATCAACTCCCCTGCTGCCGAAACCTCCTGGTACACAGATACCATCAAATTCAGATAAAACTTTTGCTGCGCCTTTCTTTTCAATTTCTACGCTTGATATCCAGTTCAGGTTTATTTTAGCTTTATTTGCCCAGCTGGCGTGTTTTAACGCTTCGATTACTGAAACGTAAACATCTGCAAGCTGATATGAACCAGTTTCAAAATATTTACCTACTACAGCAATTTCAAGCTGAGATTTTTGCTCAGCTGTTTTTGTAATGTCTGAAACCAGTTTATTCCACTGTTTCATATCTTTTTTGCGTGGAGGCATATTGAATTGTTTGAGTAATTTGTCCGCCAAGCCTTCTTTATCAAAATTTACAGGGACACGGTAGATGCTATCTACATTAGGCGCTGCAATAATATTCTCAGCTGGAATATTTGTAGTCCAGGCTAATGTTTGTTTGCGCCTGTCATCCATTTTTTCTTCTGCGCGAGCAATAAGAAAATCTGGCTGAATGCCAGAAGCAACTAACTGCTTAACAGAATTCTGTACTGGCTTTGATTTCATTTCCCCGATGCTCGGTGGAGTTGGTAAATAGCCAACATGAACGTGGGCGGTGTCGCGACCGTCTCGATACTTCATTATGCGATTAGCTTCAATGAACAAAATATTTTGATATTCACCTACTGTACCACCAACCTCACAAATTACAAAATCCGCTTTGCGTGCACGTGCAGCTTGCTCTAGTCGATTAATAATTTCTTCTGGGACATGCAATGCAACTTCTACATCCTCACCTTTAAATTCAAAATTTCTTTCCTTTTGAATTATTGTTTGATACAGCTGTCCATTGGTTAAATAGTTTGCTTTGGAGAGGTCAGTATTAAGAAACCTTTCATAATTTCCTAAATCTTGATCTGTTTCCATGCCGTCATCAGTAACAAAAACTTCCCCGTGTTCTTGTGGACGGATTGTACCAGCATCCACGTTTAAATATGCGTCGCATTTTACAGGCGCAACGCTGTAACCACGCGCTTGCAGTAAAGCTGCGATTGCTGAAGTAGTGACACCTTTTCCGACCCCAGAAATAACTCCTCCGGAGACAAAAATAAACTTAGTGTTGAGTTTCTTAGCTTTGCGTGCTTTTACGTGGTATGACATTTATATTTCGATTTTAGTTTGTGAATTTAACTGATTGAACTATGTTTTCTGCTATTTCGACTTGTTTGGCGTAAGGGATGAAATCTTTCTCTTTCTTGTAATTTAATACTACGTTTTCGTTAATATACTTGTGATACAACATCAATACTTTTTGATTTGGCATTTCAATAAAGTAGTACTCAATTCCCTCGCCTTCGGCTCCTTGGGAAAGAATAAGCGTTGTGTTTGTGCCAAATGTCCTCGCTTTTAGCTGGTCACCTATGTTACTTCTTTGAATATCTGTAATTGAATCTTCTAGTAACACGGCCCCAAATTTCATATCAATTGTGTTTGGCGTACATTGTCCAGAAGCACCGCAGTATTGAACTGGAATTTGATGAAACAATGTGATTTGAGAATACGACATCTTATCGTAATTATAAGGAATGTATATATTCTCGCCATATTCTGCAGCGAATGTATTAGTTGGATACTCGAATTCGTAAATCAAATCTTTATTTATACTTCTGAAAGTTCGCAGCTTAGGGTTTTCTTCAATATCAAAAAACTTGATGCTTTTTTGAACTGCTTTTCCTTCATCTTCATGACCTTCCATGTAGTCATCGGCAAAACGAGTGTAGAATTTATAAGCATTGTTTTCGCCGATTGATTCAGTTACAGCAGCACATTCAGCCCAATATCTATTAGGGTCTGGAGTTTTACATAGTGCTTCTTGTTCTATCGCTTCACTCATTGGGATAGCTGTCACATATATTATAGGACCATATTTATATCCAACATTTTTGTATTGACCATCTGCAGGAATATAAAACATAATACTATGCTCTGATTGTGATACTTGATACCCTTCCCAAGATTCAGGAAGTGTTAGGCTGAATCCGAATTCTTCATTTCTATAATCTATCCCTTGAACAAATTGCTCTGCGTTACTACCTTGGTTTGAACTAGGGTTTTTAAACGCAACAATATAAATTAAGGTAAGGATTGCTGTGAGTGCTATTACGGCTCCAATTATAATTAAGGTTTTAAATTTACTCATAGTTTACAAACTTTCCAAATTAATTTTAGTTTTTGCAGTAATGCCCTGTCCTAATTTTATAGTAATGCGATGCTCTCCAATAGTCTTGATTCCGTGAGGGGTATCAATTTGATTTTTTTCCAATTGGATTTTAGTTTTCTGGAAAACTGCTGAGATGATATCTTTTTCATTTACCCCGCTAAATACCTGACCCTTGTCACCTGTTTTTACTTTAATAGTAAAAGTTCTTTTTTCCAGTTCTGCTCGATTTTTTTCTGCTTTCTCTTTGGCTTTTGTGGTTGCGTCGGATTTAGACTTTTGTTCTTTAGCTAATTTAGATTGAGCGTCCGTGGTTGCCAGACTAGCTAAGCCTTTTTTAATCAGCATGTTTTTAGCAAATCCATCTGCAACATTTTTGATCTCCCCTTTTTTACCAATCTTCGGCACATCTTTTAGTAAAATAACTTTCATAATTTTCTGTTAAAATTGCAAAAAATAAAAAACCCTCAGGTTTGAGAGT
Organism: uncultured Candidatus Saccharibacteria bacterium; assembly: GCA_964524735.1. Taxonomy (GTDB): domain Bacteria; phylum Patescibacteriota; class Doudnabacteria; order UBA920; family UBA920; genus UBA920. The sequence goes on from CAZGCV010000003.1 coordinate 37,008, forward strand.
TTTGGCTCTTTTTTATTATACACGATTTATTAAAGGGGGCAAAATTTTATTTTTGCAAGTATTTGCGCATTGCTAATACGCTAGAAATAGTACTCAAAGTGAAAGCAATCAGTAATTGAATTAATACCAAGACAAAGAATATTGCTAAGTTTCCTGTGAATGTAGCACCTGATGATGTTAGATATACGCTTATTCTTGGTAATAATCCTGTATATACAGGGAAGAGTAGAGAGCTTGTAATTATAGTCGCAAGAATGCTATAAATTAATGCTTCAATAATAAACGGTCCTCGAATATACCAATTCGTAGCACCAACTAAACGCATGATCTCTACTTCTTCTTTGCGGTTATAAATTGTCAAAGTAATTGTATTGAATATTACCAAAACTGCAATTGAAGAAAATACTGCAATTAAAATTATTCCAACAGTGATGATGAATTTTAAGAGGTTGTTAAGACGATCTATTAAGACTCGATTGTCTTCAAAGTTTACTTTTTCAATTGCCGCACTATAACGTTCTTCGCCAAGCATTTTAGCTACTTCTGGATAATCCTCTAATTTTGTAGCTTTAATTTGCAGTGTTGCAGGCAAAGGATTTTCATTCAACTCGCTAACAGATTCCAAAAGTAATGGGTCATTTTGGTGATCTTGTTTAAATTTAGCAAGAGCTTCTTCTGCAGATACATAGCGTACCTGCTCAATTCGGCTATCTTGTTGTATTTGATCACGAATCACAAAAATCTGACTTTCCGCTAAGCCATTTTTAAAGTAAGCGGAAATATCTACACGCTCTTGAATAGTTTTAACAGAAGAGTTCGTAATTACGAAAAGCAAAGAAAGCACTGAAAGAATAATCAGTGTAATTGTCATGATGAGTGTAGACGCACTTGCCAGCCAAAGATTTCGGCGGAAGTTAGTCAAACCCATTTTAATAATTCGGAAAAATGAAATAAAGTTCATTGAGGTTAGACGGCTTTATAGTTTGTACTTGCCTTTTTGCTGTTCCAGAGTAATCTGGCCGCCTTCGATTGTTATTACACGTTTGTTTATTTTGTTTACCAGTTCCGCTGCATGAGTTGCTAGTAGTACAGTAGTTCCAAGTTTGTTTATTTTGAGCAATAAATCTAAAACTTCAGCGGCATTTTCTGGATCTAGGTTACCTGTCGGCTCATCTGCTAATAGTAAAACAGGACGATGTGCTAATGATCGAGCGATTGCAACACGCTGACGTTCCCCACCAGACATTTCATGAGGAAAGGAATCTTTTTTATGTAATAGTCCTACTAGTTCTAAAATTTTTGGAACATCTTTATTGATGCGATCTTTTGTATGTCCAGAAACTTCCATTGCAAAAGCAACATTTTCAAATGCTGTACGACGAGGTAAAAGCTTGATATCTTGAAACACCATTCCGATCTTACGACGAAGATAAGGAAGGTCAGACTTTTTTACACGAGTCATATCTATTTCATCAATAAGAATACGCCCATCGTCTACAATTTCTTCGCCGATGAGCATTTTCATTAAGGTAGATTTACCAGCGCCAGACATTCCTACAACAGAAATAAACTCCCCATGGTTAATGTGGAGGTTGATATTATTCAAAGCTTTATTTTTGCCGTAGTATTTTGTTACGTTGTCGAATCGAATCATGTAGATTAATTATATCATATTGTTATATTATTTTAGAAACCCAGTATTTGACTTTTCTATTAAATTATAGTATAATTTAATAGTTCGATTTTAAAATAAAAAACTACGGAGGATTTATTATTAATATGGCAAAAAGTAATGCGGGTACAGCATGTATAATGCTGATTTTAGGTGGAGAAGGTTTGACTGTTTCGGAAGACATTCTATTATCAGGATTGCGTAATCTATATGGTTATCCGAGCGTTGTGTCCTTTTCTTCTGTGGCAAATGCGCAGAGGTATTCCGTAAATCACGAAGTTCCAAAGTTTGTGGCTTGTGTTATAACTGCTGTAAATCGCGAAGAAGTCGTAGATTTTTTTGAACAATTATCTTCTGCCGCGCCTCAATCGGAAAAAGTCTTGATTATAGAATCTGATTCAGGTATCGTTAACCCTTGCGTATCAGTTAATGATGACCTTGGGCAAGATAACTGTCTATTTTTTGGGGAACAGAAGCAAGGGGATCTATTTTTCAGAGAGTTAAGGCAAACTTTCGGTATTGAAGAAGACTCGCGTCTGCCGCCGGAGATAATGGTTAATAGCGCCACTACCACTTAGTGGTTCGTATCACCATTTACAATAAAAAAACGTTGTTTTTAAAACAACGTTTTTATTTTATTTAATTTGGCTTTCTAGATATTTCTCGATGAAATTATCTAGCTCTCCATTTAAAACTTTATCTGGATCAGTCTCTTCGTAGTTGGTTCTATGATCCTTAACCATTTTGTAAGGATGCAAAACGTAAGATCGGATCTGATTCCCCCATTCTGCAGATTTAAATTCCCCGCGGAGTTCTTTTTTTTCTTCAGCAAGTTTTTGGTCTTCTACTTCTTGTACCCGAGCAAGCAAAATTTTCATTGCTAATTCTTTGTTTTGATGCTGGCTTCTTTCGTTTTGAATACTAACTTTTATTCCAGTTGGTTTGTGGGTTATGCGAATTGCAGAATAAGTTGTGTTAACACTTTGTCCACCGTGACCAGAAGACGTCGTTGCTTCAATTTCTAAATCTTTAGGATCCAATTTAACAGCTTCTTGTTCTTCTAATTGAGGTAATAGTTCTAAAAGCGCAAAAGAGGTCTCTCGAGTATGAGCGGGGTTAAATGGCGACAAGCGAACTAATCTATGCACCCCCGCTTCACTTTTCAGTAGACCGTAAGCAAATGCGCCATGAACGGAAACAGTAACAGATTTGATACCTGCTTCCCCACCTTTGCTTTGATCTATAATTTCAGCTTTCAGGCCGCGACGTTCACAAAAACGCAGGTATTGTCTTAGTAAAATTTCTGCCCAATCTTGCGCATCGGTTCCCCCAGCCCCAGCATGTATTGAAAAAATTGCATTATGGTCATCATATTGTTTTGACATTAAAACAATTAATCGGTTTTGGGAATAGCGCTTTTCTAGGTCGTCTACTTGAGAAATTAAAAATTGCTCAGTTTCTTCTGAGTGGTCTGTGTTACTGGAAATTAATTGCTGTAGTTCAGATATATTGTCTTCAATCTTTTCCCAAAAATCCGAAAATTCTCTTAGAGCATTATATTCCTGAGTCACGCTTTGAGCAGTTTCGGGATCATTCCAGAAATCAGCATGCTGCATGTGTTCTTCCAGTTCTAAAGTTTTTTGCTGCTTTTGTTCTAAATTTAAGTGTGATTTTAAATTCTGAACTTGTTCCAACAGTTGTTCAAGTCTTTTTAAGAGATCGTTCATAATATTGATTATACTTTATATTGGAATATAAAAAAATGGTCAAGTAATTAAACTTGACCATTTTCGTGTTGAATTAAGATTTCAACTCGTAATGCACAACATCGTATCCGAAATCAGGGAATGATTCTCGGTTAATTATTTTCCACTCAGATTTATCGAATTTGGGAAAATATACATCGCCTAGAAAATCATCATGAGTTTCAGTTAGTATCATTTCATCAATGACTTTCGTTTTAAAACCTTCTTCAATGATTCCGCTGCCGCCAATCAAAAAGATTTTCTCAGTTTGATTTTCGTAGCTTTGAATAGCCGCAGATAGTGTTGAAAATTTTCGAAAACCTTCAGGCGCTTCCCATTTTGGATTGCGAGAAACAACTAAATTTATTCGGTCAGGCAAAGGTTTTTTGAATATTTCACAGGTGCCTCTGCCCATAATTACAACATGACCGGCAGTTAATTTTTTAAATCTTGGTAAGTCGCCTTCTAGCTTTTGCCAAGGTAAAAACCAAGGTTGATTTGCCGTGTTACCAATTACACCTTGTGGTGTTAGTGCCATGGCAACTATTATTTTTGTGTTCTTTTTCTCCATACTTTTCTCCTATACAGCTACTGGTGCTTCGATTTTGTCATGCGGGTTGTATCCGTTGAGCTTGAAATTTTCCCACGTGAACCCTAATAACCCTTCCAGTCCTTTGCCAATTAAATGATCGGCGTTTACAATTTCTAAGGTTGGTAATTCTCGCGGCTCCCTTGATAATAATTCATCAACTGGGGATTTTTCTTTTCCCGGAGTTGGAATGAGATGATTTAGATAAACATGAGCGTCCCCAAAAGTGTGAACGAAGGTTCTTGGTTTCATACCCATTACATGGGCAATCATGCATGTTAATAAAGCATAAGAGCTAATATTAAATGGAACCCCTAAGAACCAATCAGCACTTCTTTGATAAAGTTTGCAAGATAGATGCTTTTCATCATCTATTAGATCTACTTTAAACTGAAACAGTGTGTGGCAAGGAGGTAGTTCTACTTGATCAGCAGTATTTGGATCCCAGCCAGAGACGATGTGTCTTCTAGAGTTGGGTTTATTTTCTAAGTCATTCATTAACCTTTTGATTTGGTCGTAACCATTTTTTTCAGGGTAGTCACCTCCAAATGATCTCCATAGATATCCATATACGGGACCTAGATCTCCTTCTTTTCTTCCGAATTTAGCAGTCATTTCTGCTGTAGCCCATTCTTCCCAAATGCTAATATTCAATTCACGCAATTTCTTCTCATCTGTATCTCCTCTTAGAAACCACATCAATTCTTCAAATACCCATCTAAGTGGTATTTTCTTAGTTGTCATGATAGGAAAACTTTTTGATAAATCAAAAGTCATTTGTGGTCCGAACAAAGAAATTGTGCCTACGCGTGTTCTGTCTTCGTGTTTGATACCGTTTTCTAAAATTTCGGATAAGGTATTAAGATATTGTTTCATAATTTCCTCCAATTTAAGCTAATTTTTGCTTTTAAAGCTGTCTTTAGCTTAAAGAGGTTAATGGTTGTTGTCAATAAAATAAACCACCTTAAAATTAAGGCAGTTTATTAGGTTCTACATCCTTTAATGTAATCCGACGTACCAATTCCCATACTTTTGCGTGTATTTGCATTGGTGTTAGAATTTGACCGTTTTCAGAACATTCTATTAAAAAAGTGTTTGGGAACAACTCTGCAATTTCCATATAAACACGCTCCGCATTTTTTAAATGCTCAATATCCTGATCGTGCATATCTGGTTTGGTTCCTTTGGCTTCGTGCCCTTTCTTAATTAACTCTAAAGAAAGTTCAACTGGTAAATGCAGGATTATAGTTAAGTCTGGCTTTGGAATACTAAATGTATTGAATTCCAAATCCGTAAGCCATTTGTAAAAATTAATGCGTTTGTTGTGGTCAGTAATTTTACCGCCTTGATGACCAGCATTAGAAGTTACATAGCGATTTGTTAAAATGATTTGGTCGTTTTTAATCTTTTCTTTTAGCTTGATGCTGGCGTCAAATCTATCAACTGCATATAGTATTGATGCTGCTTTGGCATTTAGATCTCCAAATTCACCTGCTAAGTATTTTTCCAGCATTGCAGCAGATGGCTGTCCGTATTGCGGAAAGTCGAACAATTCGTGATTGTATCCAGATTCTCTTAGAGTTTTTGCTAGCAAATCCACTTGAGTTGTCTTGCCTGTTCCATCAGTACCATCAATTACAATTAAACGACCATTTAGGTCTTTATTTAAGTCTTTTACAGGCTCTTCTTTTTTACTAAAAAATCCCATTTTAAATAACCTCCTTATAGTATAATTATGTCTAATGCTATCAATAAAGTCATGTTATTTCAAGTTCGTATTTAAAGTTAATTTAATTTGTCCGTTGAGTCAAAAGTCAGCCACTCGTTATTTTTAGTAAAGTTTTTATGATATTGAGATGCTTGAGGCTCCATTGCACCATAGTATTTACTACCTAAATCATTTTGCCCATAAGGTTTTTCTGCTTTGGTAGAAAGTTGAATGAAAGTCATTTGACCAATTGGCATTTTGTAGTAAAGCTTAATTGGTAGTTCAGAAATATTGTGCAATTCCAAAGTAATTCTAAGTTTGTTTCCAGGGTCTATGTATCCAGCAGTTGCATGTACGATCAAACCTATTCTCCCTAAAGATGATTTTCCATCTAGATGTCCTACAACATCATCTCCTAGGCCAACTACTTCATAAGTCATCCCTAAAGCAAATTGTCCAGGATGCAAAATGAACTGTTTGTTCTCATCAATTTTAACTTTGTCCATCATGTCATCAATATTCTTTTGCGGGTCAATGCATATTTGGTCACGGGTTTTGAAAACCATAAAATCTGCTCCTAAATGCACATCCACACTTGCTGGTTGGATCGAATTAGGAAAAAGTGGGTCTACGACTATCCTGCCGTTTTCAAGGGATTTTTTGATGTCGATGTCTGAAAAAATCATATTGTATGATTTAATTGTATATTTATGTTATTGTATCACAGTTTGCTTACCTCGAAAATTGGCTTTTTTAAGCATTAATATAAAAATAAACAACCCTTTCGGGTTGTTTATTTATGAGTAGGTTAAGCTTTGAATTTAATGCCAGGACCCATTGTAGAGTTTAGGCTCATGCTAATAACTAAAGCTTTTTTAACTGCTGCTGGCTTGCTTGCTTGCAAAGCATCAACAAAAGTTTTCAAGTTTTCTTCTAGTTTTGCAGAATCAAAGTCTGTTTTACCAATTGCTTGGTGAACGTTTCCAGAATTATCATTCTTGAAGTTAATTTTACCACCAGCAATTTCTGTAATTGCAGCTGTGATGTTTTCAGAAACAGTTCCAGTTTTTGGGTTAGGCATCATGCCGCGAGTACCCAAGATTTTAGCAATCTGAGCAAGCTTAGGCATCATAGCTGGTTCAGCTACAGCAATGTCGAAATCTGTTTTTTCAGTTTCTTTAATTTGCTTGATTAGCTCTTCCCCGCCAACAACTGTAGCACCAGCTGCTTTAGCAGCAGCTTCATTAACTTCAGTTACGAATGCAGCAATTTTGCGAGTCTTACCAGTACCATGAGGTAAAGTTACAGAACCGCGAATTGCCTGATCTGTTTTCTTGGCATCAATTGAAGTTTTAACATGGACTTCGATTGAACCAGTAAACTTTGTTGTAGCAGTTTTCTTAGCAAGTTCAATTGCTTCAGCTGCTGAGTAAACATTATCTTTGTTTACTTGTTCCAAATTAGTCTTGGAGCGTTTTGACACATGTGCCATTTGAATTCCTTTCGTGGTAGGACGAGCTTGAATTAACAAGCTCTCCCACAAACGGTTAATAAATTATTTAAGATTCTTTGCGAGCCAGTTTCCAGTGATAGTAAAACACAGGGGCTGCAACAATAATCATTGCAATTGCAGTAGCGGCATCACGCTGTTTTTGGGCAGCACGACGATCCATTTCTGCTTTGCGTTCATTTTCCACGTAGTTTGGATCACTACATCCAGGATCTACATAAATGCCCTCAGATTTGCTGGCATCATCTGGTAGGTTTGCTGGACAATCTAACTTAGGTGGATAGTAGTAGCTATCATCAGCTTTTGTGAAAACCCAAGTTTTCAAAGCCAAATTAATTAGCATAATGCTGGCAATTACTAGAATTACCAACGAAATTAGCGATACAAGGTAAAGATATACCTTTTTAATCCAAGATAGATTCATAGGTTTTATTTTAATTACCTATATTATACTACTTTTTTAGCGGATGGTAACGATTATTCAGTTACATCAACGCCCATTGAGCGAGCTGTACCACGAATAATTTTTTCAGCCTGTTCCAAATCATTTGCATTAAGGTCAGGCATTTTCTTTTCTGCGATCTCGCGAATCTGCGCTGCAGAAATTTTTCCTACTTTAGTTGTAAGTGGGTTTCCACTTCCCTTTTGTAGGTTAATCGCCTTCATGATCAAGTTTGATGCAGGCGGAGTTTTAAGGATGAATTCAAACGTACGATCTTCGTAAATTGTCATTTCAACCGGGATGATCAAGTCACCCATTTGACCTGTACGGTCGTTAAACTGTTTTGTGAAATCTGCAATGTTTAAACCATGGGGTCCAAGCGCAGTACCTACTGGAGGTGCTGGAGTTGCTTTACCTGCTGGTAATTGCAGTTTCACCATTGCTTTGACTTTTTTAGCCATTATGGTGAGTAGTAATCCTTATTAGGGACGAGACTGCGGACGTATCCGCGCGCCGACTACTTATTAATAATTGCAAGTCTTCTAGACTTGATAAGGAGCTTGATCATTTCAAGCCCCGTAC
>CAZGCV010000003.1:45265-51075 GCA_964524735.1 uncultured Candidatus Saccharibacteria bacterium
AAATTTAGAATTAACTCTTTCTTACCTGCAAGAAATCAAGTTCTACAGGTGTTTCGCGGCCAAAGATAGTTACCATTACTTTCACCTTACCTTTAGCTTGATCAATTTCAGAGATTTTACCCTGGTAGTCTTTAAATGGACCATCAGTAATAGTGACAAGTTCTTCAACTTCAAAGTCTACTTTGAATTTCGGTTCTTCCCGACCCATGCGGCGCTGCAAGTAATCCCATTCTTCTTGAGCTACTGGAGTTGGAATTGTTCCTGAGCCTACGAAACCAGTTACGTTAGGCGTGTTGCGAACCACGTACCAAGAGTCATCAGTTACAATCATTTCAACAAGAACGTAACCTGGGAAAATCTTTTCATCAAAAGTGGTACGCTTACCGTCTTTGATTTTGATCTTCTTTTCTTTGGGTACGATTGCATCAAAAATCTTATCTTGCATTCCAAGATTTTCAATACGCTGCTTTAAGTTAACTGCAACGCTATCTTCGTATCCGCTATATGTATGTAAAACGTACCAGTTTCTTTCACCGGTAATTTGCTGTTTAGACATGAGTGACTAATTGATTAAAGCTTGGAAACCTTTAAGCAAACCGTAGTCTGCTGCGCCAAGAATGGCAGCCATGACGATGCTGAAAATAACTACAGCTACTGTGTAACGAATTACATCTGAGCGGCTTGGGTAAATTACCTTGCGCATTTCAGCTACAACATCACGGAAAAATTGAACAACTTTTGACATTATTTTGTCTTTTAAATGTTAATAACGGCTTATTTAAGCCATTTATTGATAAAAATTTAAGCTTTTTTAAAAGCCCCTAAGGACTTTTAAAAATTATACTACACATACAACGGTTTAGTCAAATATAACTAAACGTCCAAGTTTTTAACAGATTTTGCGTGAGTAGTAATGAATCGTTTTCGAGGTGGTACTTCATCTCCCATAAGGGTTTCAAATACTTCAGAGATCTTTTCTGCATCTTCGATTTCTACTTGAAGCATTACTCGATGCTCTGGATCCATAGTAGTTTCCCATAGCTGATCTGGATTCATTTCGCCAAGACCTTTGTAACGCTGGACAGAATATTTTACACCGCCTACAGCTTGAACTGTTTTATCTTCTACTTCAGAACCCTCTTCGCCTTCGTTATTTTCAGCATCTATTGCAATACCTTCTTCAATTTCAGGCTCTTCTTTCTTTTTACCTTTCGCCGGTTTTGCATTAGCTTTTTTATCTTGCGCTGCTTGAACCATTTCATTTAATGTTTCGGTTCGTTCGTCATCAGAGAAGGCATATTTAAACTCTTTACCAACCTGAATACGGTACAATGGAGGCTGCGCAATATATAAGTGACCGTTTTTGATTATGTCTGGGAAGTATCTGTAGAACAAAGTCAAAAGTAAGGTACGAATGTGGGCTCCATCTACGTCCGCATCAGTCATAATAATTATGCGATGGTAACGCAATTTTTCAATATCAAACATTTCCCCTACTCCAGTACCAAATGCAATAATCAAATTTTTAATTTCATTTGAAGAAAGCATTTTATCTAAACGCGCACGTTCTACGTTTAGGATTTTACCACGCAAAGGTAAAATTGCTTGGAAGCGGCGATCTCTTCCCTGCTTAGCTGAACCGCCAGCAGAATCACCCTCTACAATGTATAGTTCACAGTTTTCAGGATTGCTTTCTGAACAGTCAGCCAGTTTTCCTGGCAAAGCCAAACCATCTAAAACGCCTTTGCGAATTACGCTGTCGCGAGCTGCTCGTGCAGCCAAGCGAGCTTTAGCTGCAAGGATACCTTTTTCAATAATCTTGCTAGCGTCTTGAGGGTGTTCTTCTAAGTAAACTTCTAGTTCTCTTGCAAGAACTGCATCTACTGCAGTACGAACTTCTGGGTTTCCAAGCTTGGCTTTTGTCTGACCTTCAAACTGAGGGTTAGGAAGCTTTACAGAGATAATCGCAGACAAACCTTCACGCAAGTCTTCACCAGTTAGTTTTTCACTTTCTTTTACAAAATTATTTTTAACTGCGTAGCTATTTACAACGCGAGTTAATGCAGTACGAAAACCAGTAACATGCATACCGCCTTCAGGGTTGTATTCATTGTTTGCATAAGCTAAAACAGTTTCGTCATAGTCATCTGTGTACTGAATTGCTAATTCAACTAAGATATCATCGTGAGTTTTGTTGATGTAAATTGGCTGATGCTTAACCTTTTTGTTACGGTTCATCTGCTTGATGTAGCTTACAACACCACCTTCAAAGTAGTATTGGTAAGTTAAACCAACTCGTTCGTCAGTAATTGCGAAGTGCAAGCCTTTTGTTAAGTATGCTTGGCTACGCAAGTGTTCTAAAACTGTTTTAAATTTGAAAGTAGTAGTCTCAAAAATTGTACCGTCTGGATAAAAAGTAATAGAAGTTCCGGTTTGGAATATCTCGTTTTTGCCAACTTTTCCAATTTCTTTTACTTTCCCTTGAGGAATACCGATTTTGTATGTTTGTTCGTAAACTTTTCCATCGCGACGCACTTGAGCGGACATGTTTGTGGAAAGGGCGTTTACCACTGCCGCACCAACACCATGAAGACCACCAGATACTTTGTATCCAGATGCATCTCCGCCGAATTTACCACCAGCGTGCAAAACTGTTAAAACAGTTTCTAAAGCAGATTTTTTAGTAGTTTTGTGAACATCAATTGGAATACCTCGACCATTGTCGTGAACAGTGATTCCGCCGTCCTGTTGAATTACAACATGAATAAGGTCAGCATGACCAGCCATTGCTTCGTCTACAGAGTTATCTACAATTTCCCAGATTAAGTGATGAAGTCCTGTCTCGGAAGTAGAACCAATGTACATTCCAGGGCGTTTGCGAACTGGATCAAGGCCTTCTAAAACCGTAATATTTTCGGATGAATATCCAGCAGATTTTACTTTCTTTTCTAAGTCGTCTTTAGCTGTTTTTGCCATAAAATAAGGATTTTCTGTGAATTTCTTAAGTGTTTTTGTTATTTAAATTATATCAGATTTTGGACTTTTTTACTATATTGCGAATATAAAAAAACCTGCTTAAATAAGCAGGTTTTAAGCAAGTTATAGAACAGTTTGCTTACCTTAATTCAGCGTTATAAATTTCTGCTGTTTGTTTGTAGACTTCGTCTTGCAAAGGCTCTACTTCTGTAGCTTCTAAAGTGCGTTCCGGGCTGCGGTATAGAATTCGGTAAGTATAGCTTACGCGGTCTGCTCCAAACTTTTCAGCGTTTTCGTATTTATCCATTAACTGAACTTCTTCAACTAAATCGCCACCAATATCGCGAATTAAATCAAAATAATCGTTTGGCAAGAAGTCATTTTTTACAATGAAAGAAATATCACGCACAACCGGCGGGTATTTAGACACCTCAACATATTTTTGACCAAGTTTTAACTGTTTAACTACACGAGGATCTTCGCTCCATAGCAAACGAATGTCTGGGAGTTCCATTCCAATAATCGCAAGCCGTTCCAAACCGAATCCGAATGCCCAACCATTGTACTGCTCTGGATCAACATCTAAACGTTTCAACACTTCTGGGTTTACTAAACCTGCTCCAAGCACTTCAATCCACTTTCCGTTGCGATCTACTTCCATTTCCAAAGAGCTGTGAGTATATGGGAAAGTGTCATCATTAAAGCGGTATTTTACCTCTGGTCCAAAAGCAGCTTTAACAACGTTTGCCAACACTTCTTTTAAATCGTCCTGAGTAATTGTTCGTTCAGAAGTTGGGTGCAAATACAGTCCATCCATTTGGTGGAAAATATTCATATGGTTTCGGTCAATCTCATCTTTACGATATACTTTTCCGTAAGATAAAACACCAAGAGGTTTGTTCTCAGCGATTTTTTCACGTACTTCCGGCTGCTGAAAATAGTAGTACCACATGACAGTTGTATGAGTGCGAAGAATGTTATTATCGTCTACATAGTAAGTGTCACTTTTGCTTCTCGCAGGATGATCCGGCGGAAAATTAAACAAATCAAAAGACGCATCGGCCGGAACAATTTCCGGGATGGTTATAATGTCAAAATTATTAAATTGTTCGAGGTCTGTGATGTTATTAACTAGTTCTCGAATAGGACCTTCTTCGCGGCGCGCTAGGTCATCCATATTCAAGTAACGCTTAATGCGCGCTGCTTCGCTGTCTGTGCGTTTATCTAACTCAACTTTTAAACGGTTTTCCTCATCAGAAGGAATTGATAATTGTGCCATATCTTGCCTTTTCTATGTGACTTAAAACAATATTTTACCAAGCTGAGTGTCTGCTGGCAAGATCATTATTTCCGGCTTATCGCCTATTTCATCTGTTAATCCAAGTTCAAATTCTGCGCAGATCATCCCATGACTTTCTACGCCACGGATTTTTGCTGTTCCTAACGTGAATGATTCATGTTCTTCAGAATGGATATTCTTAGGGATATTGGCTCCAGGTAAAGCTAATGGAACAATAGCATTAACATCAAAATTCATTGCTCCGCAAACAACTGGATATATTTCGCGTTGACCATCTGTTAAAGCTATGACTCGTAATCGGTCAGCATTTGGATGCTTCTCTACCCGAGTTACTTTTGCAGCAATAATATGACCCTCTTGAGGTATATGCTGTTTTTTAGAAAGAAATTTTTTAAGAAAGTTTAGCATTAGGTAAATTAGTAATTACGACACTCTTCCGGATTACATAAATATCCTGTAACTCCAGTCGGTGGGTTTTCAAAAACTGCTTTTAAGGTAAACGTATCGTAACTTGCGCTAACCTCATAAATATAATTAGAACCTTTTGGATCCTTCGGCACTTCTGAAATGTAGCGCGGAAGTAATACTGATGGGAATTGTTCCTGAGTTGGGAACACATTGAGCTGAGTGCTGTTTGAATCAGAATTAGCGCTAGAATAAATCATTAACGCATTCTTGATGTTTTCTAAGTCCATCATGCGCTTGTCGTTATTTGCTTGCGATCCTTCTTTAGCAGCAGTTTCTTCTGCGTTCTTGGCAGTATATTTTATTAGCTGGTTTTGGGTTTCACTGTAGTAAGTTAGTGTAAAATCGCCGCCAGTTGCTGAAGCTTCGTATCCGTAAACATATTGTTCTTTGTTAATTGGATCATTGTAGTTTGTTGCAACTGTGTTATAAGAACCAATCGCATCGCTCATTTGAACAAAATTGTTTCCTGGTGGAAAGCTGCGTTTTTCGTTCTTGTATTTAATTAAAGCGCTACCGATTTTTTTGATTGTAGATTGTCTCTGTGTGTCACGGTCTAGCTTGGCTTGCGGTGAGGTGTCAACATTAAGGAGTTCTAAAGAACCAGCCTCTGGGTTAACGAATTCGTAAAGATCCAATGCAGCTATTCCAATAGTGGTAAGTGTTGGTTGGTGTAAACCGCGCTCCTTAACTTTTGCTTTGATATCCAACAATTGCTGGTCTGTGTATTTGATGTTTGTTTTAATATCAAAACCACCTTTAACGAAATCTGAATCATTGTATTCGCTATCTCTATAAGTTCTTGAGATTAAAGGGTCACTTCCAAAAATGTGATGTTCGTCGCCGTCTGCTATGCCATCGCTGTCGCTGTCAGGGTTATTCGGGTCTGTTCCTAGTTCATGTTCCTCTTTGTTGGTTAGCCCGTCTCTATCTGGATCTGCATTGTCACCACATTGAGTTATAACCGTACATGTTTCAGAACCAAAATAGCGAGCCAGCCATTCTGCCGGAGTTGTAACATCTGGATTTTGCTGTTGTTCAATCGGGTTAAGAATATCTGTGTTTGGAG
>CAZGCV010000004.1:0-45653 GCA_964524735.1 uncultured Candidatus Saccharibacteria bacterium
GAGCAGTGGTTTAGGAGAGCGCTTAAGTTGGATGGGAATATTATACCCTTTAAAAAATATTTATAATCCAGAAACTGATCTAGGAAACCTAGCTGTAAAAGATATGGTGGTCAACGCTTTGACTGCAACGGATTTATTCTTTGGATTGGCGTATATGCTTCTGAGCAAATCATTTCCAGGAAAAGAGCATATTACGATCTCAGAACTATCAAGAACGCAGGATCATGTACTAAGCAGATTGCAAAAGGCAGCAGAAAATCTAAAAGAGAAACTAATCTTGCTGGAGAGCAAAGTATCTTCTCCAGAGCTGGTTAAAATAGCTAACCGTTTGGATGGCTTTTTCTATGAGTCTGATAATCGGGTGAAGTGGATAAATATAGATGAGCGCAATCTATCATTCCATGACCAACCTATTGATATTGCACCGAGTGTAAAGAAACAGCTGGGATTGTATAAAGAAATTAAGTTCACAGATACTGTTACTAACAGTCCTTTACTTTCTTACTATACCGACCGTCTTGGTTTTCATACAGAACCTACCGATTTTCCTAATGATATTAAAGTAAATAAATTATTATTAAATTGCTTTCAGAAAAAGCTTTCAGAAGATGATCTTTATGAATTAATGAAAAGATCTGCTTTACCAATGATTGTTGCATTGCAAAGTCAGTCTGATATTAAGAATTTTTATAACAATCATTACCTTGAGATTAAAAAGAACGCGGCTTTGTTTGCTCAAGGTTACTCTGGAGGTGGAAATAAGATGTTTAGAAACTTTAGCATTAATGAAAATAGTGTTTTGCTAGCCACAGCAGACTTCATTGCTAAACAAAATTATAGTATCTCAGCTAAAACTGTAATATTTTCTGAACTTCCAGCTGTTGATGTTGCTCATCCATACACTTTAGCTCTATTAGATTATTGGAAGAAGCAGTTTCCAGATTTAAAAATGCTTTTAGCATACTCAAAAATCACAGCTGCAATAAAAAAAATAAAATTAAACACGTCAGTTGATGTTCAAGTGTATAATTTTCCATCAAATGTAAAATTTGTGGACAAGTAATATTGACATTGTGAAAAATTTATGATAAGATACATTTGTAAGTTAATTAGTTCTTTGAAAATAAAATAAAAACACACTGCAGTTAACCAAAATAGTTAGTTGCAGAGCAAACTGAACCGAGGGGATCTGCGCTTGAGGATCTAGAGACTCATTTGAGCGTAGCTTTCCTTCTTACTTCTCGTCATAGCCTATTCTAATCTGGGCTGATTGAAAAACAAAAATAAAATGTAGGTTCTTCGCTCCTTATAAAGCGACAAAAATTTTTCCAAAACAAAAACAAAATAAAAGAACAAAAAGTTTAGGTCTTCGGACCACAAGAGAAGTTTGGAGTGCAGTTTGCAATTGATTAGAGTGTAAGCTTTATCTTTCAGCATCGTGGTTGAAAGACGCTTGAAGTTAACGAAAATGTTAGCTGCTGTTCTAGGTCTAGGTTCTCAAAGGTTGGGAACCTGCATCTAGAACGGCGACTAGCTCGAAGCTTCGGGTTAGCGCCACTACCGGCCTGTTCATTTATATAATAAGGGGCCCGAGTAGGGGCGCTTTTTGATTTCATTTTGTTTTTCATGTAATCTATCTATAAGAATTAAATAAAATTAAAATGTTATCACAAGAATTTATTGATGAAATGCGCAGCAAGCTCTTATCAGAACAAGAACGCCTGACTACTGATTTAAATGGTTTGTCTGAGCATACTGAACTAGGCAATGAATACGATGATCAAATTCAGGAAGTGGAATTAGATGAAGTTAATCAGGATGTGCGTAGTCGTATTGAATCTGATTTGCTAAAAATCGAAAAGGCTTTAGCTAAGATCGAATCTGGTACTTACGGTACTGATGATAATGGCAATGAAATTTCTGAAGAACGCTTACGTGTCATTCCTTGGGCAGATGAAGCAATATAATTAACTACATAGTTAATGTTTTGGTTTATTGCAACCACAATTTTAATTTTAATCGACCAACTCACAAAGTTTCTTGCAAAGAGCTTTGATTGGCCGATTTTTTTTAATGATCAATTTGCATTTAGCTTGCCGCTACCATCAGTTGCAATGTTTTTAATTTATTTTGCTGTTTTGAGCGGAATGTCTATTTATATGTTTCGAACATGGCACCGATTTAATCGCATGCAAAAATACGCGTGGAGTTTTGTTTATGCAGGCGGCCTTTCTAATATAGGAGAACGAATCTTTACTGGTCATGTTGTTGATTTTATTCCAATTGCAAACGGTATGTTAAATGTTGCAGACTTTTTTATTTTAATAGGTTTGCTTCTGCTGCTCGCCAGTAGTAGATATCAATCTGAAGCTGAAGAATCACCGTTGTAGCTACAACGGTTTTTTATTTAAACTTTATTTTATTTTTACACTGTTTTGATTAGTAGGTTGCTAATCTGTAGAAATGAAAGTTCAAAAAATTACTACAGCAACACTAACAGGTATTGATGCGGCTTTGGTAGAAGTGGAGGCAGATGTTAGCAATGGGCTGCCAGCGACAATTATTGTAGGTTTACCAGATGTTGCGGTGCAGGAAAGCCGTGAGCGCGTTCGCTTGGCTATAAAGCATTCTGGTTTAAAGTATCCTCAGATAAGGGTTTCTTTGAACTTGTCTCCTAGTTCTCTTCCTAAGTCTGGTACTCATTTTGACGTTGCAATTGCTTTGGCGATAATGATGGCTAATGAACTTAAAATTTCTCCATTAAACCAAAAAATTATTTCTGAATCTATATTTATTGGAGAATTATCATTAGACGGGGATATTAAACCTGTTGCCGGTGTTTTGGCAATGGTAGAAGCTGCTAAAAAGAAAGGGTTAAGTCGAGCTTTTGTTCCTGAGAATAATGCAGCAATGGCTTTATTGATTCCGGAAATGGAAGTTTATCCAGTAAAAAGTTTTGCTGAACTAATTGACCATATTACAGGTGGTAGATTAATCGAACCTTTAATTTTAGATACAAATCTTGGAGGTGTGGAGAGTAGGAATCCAGAAATAGATTTTTCTGGGATCGCAGGTCAACAACATGCTAAGCGTGCTTTGGAAATAGTGGCAGCAGGCGGACATAATATTCTTTTATCAGGCCCTCCAGGGAGTGGAAAAACTTTATTAGCCAAAGCTTTGAGCGGAATATTGCCAGAACTGTCTTATTTAGAAACTTTAGAACTTACAAAAATATATAATAGTGCTGGTTTACTGCAAAGCGGGCGAATGAAATTTAGACCTGTTCGATCACCGCACCACACATCATCTTCTGCTGCTCTAATTGGCGGAGGGGTTATTCCTCGCCCTGGCGAAGTTACGTTGGCTCATTACGGGGTTTTGTTTTTGGATGAATTTCCAGAATTTTCACGAAGCGTTTTAGAAGTTTTGCGCCAGCCGCTTGAAGATAATAAAGTTAATATCACACGGCTAAGGAATTCGTATGTTTTTCCTGCGTCATTTATTTTGGTGGCAGCTCAAAATCCATGTCCGTGCGGTAATTTGGGCGAGCCGAAACTAGAATGCGTTTGTTTAACGTCAAATATTGAAAGATATAGAAAGAAAATATCAGGCCCTTTGTTAGATAGAATAGATCTACATGTTAACGTTCCCCGACTGGAATACAAACAAATGTTTGCTCACAACGATGAGACTATTGAAAGCTCTGAATTAGTTCGTAAGCGGGTGAGTGCTGCTCGTAATATCCAAACTCATAGGTTTGGGAAAATTCAGACTAATAACGAAATGTCTCCTAGGGAAATAAAAAAGTTTTGCAGGTTAAATCCTAAATGCTCTCAGCTACTAGAACAAGCCGCCAATGCTTATCAGATGTCAGGTCGGGCTATTCATAGAACAATCAAAGTCGCAAGAACAATTGCAGATTTAGCTGAGTCAGAGGAAATTATGCCAAAGCACATTGCTGAAAGCCTTCAATATAGATTGCGGGACAACAGCAGAGCATAGTATAATAAATTTATGCAAAAAAAAGTTAGAAAAGCCATAATCCCAGTTGCTGGATTCGGAACTCGTTTCCTTCCTGCAACAAAAGCTCAGCCTAAAGAAATGCTGCCATTGGTAGATAAGCCAATTATTCAGTATGTAGTAGAAGATGCTGTTTCTGCTGGAATTGAAGATATTATTTTAGTAACTGGCTGGCACAAGCGCAACATTGAAGACCACTTTGACTATCCGTTTGAACTGGAAAAGCGTTTGGAAGAGGGTGGTAAGCATGAGCAACTAGATGAAATCAGAAAGATTGCTAATTTGGCTAACTTTTATTATGTTCGTCAAAAGGGCCCTTTGGGTAATGCAACTCCAATTTGGAATGCACGTCATATTATCGGCGATGAACCCTTTTTGGTTTTATGGGGAGATGATGTTTTTGAGGCAAGCCCTTCACGCAGTCAGCAATTGGTTAAAGCCTACGAAGAATTAGGTGGTAGCGCAATTTTGGCTGGTATTGATACTAAGAACCCAGATGATTATAAGCGTTACGGATATGCTGCCGGAACAAGACTAGAAAATGGTGCTTTAAAAATTGATCAGATTGTAGAAAAGCCAGGCCGTCCTTTAGAAAACGATCATACTGCAGTTGTTTCAGGGCTTGTGCTTGGTCCAGAATTTTGGCCTGCAATGGAAGAAGCTCTGGAAAGATATGAACAAAAAAATACTCCAGGTGAACTCGTGTATGTAGATGCAATTAATATTCTTTTAGAAAAAGATAAAGAATGTTATGCGCTACCAATTCAAGATGGTAAGTATTATGATTGCGGTAATAAACTCGAATATTTAAAAGCTGTAGTAGAGTTTGGATTAAAGCACGATGATATGAAAGAAGAATTTTCAGATTTCTTGAAGAAAATTTCCAAGTAAATTAGAAATAAATCAAAAAATAAAAATGAAAAACGAAACTTCAAAAAATAAATTCAGGAAATATTTTAAATTTAGCAGAGCAGCTGTTATTTTAGCAGTTGCTGTTTTGCCATTGATGTCATTGAGTTGTGGTGGAGGGGGAAATACAACTGCAGGGCCTGTTACTATTAAAATTTGGAAACCTTTCATAGATACAGATAAAATGCAGTCTATTATTACTGCGTATCAGTCACAGCATAGTAATGTAACAATTGAGTATACAAAAAAGAATATTGAAAATTATGAAGCGGACTTGTTAAATGCTCTTGCGGCTGGAACAGGACCTGACATTTTTTCTATTAATAACTCTTGGGTTCCAAGATATATGGATAAAATTACTCCGGCAACCGAAAAAGTTTATACTGTAAAAGACTATCGCGATACTTTTGTTGATGCAGCGGCAACCGATTTGATCGTAGACAGCAAAATTTATGGCGTTGCTATGTGGGTAGATTCTTTAGCTCTTTACTATAATAAAGATTTACTGGGCACTGCTGGTATTGCAACTCCGCCAAAAACCTGGACAGAACTTGCTGAAGATGTTCGCATGATTTCTCGACAAAATTCTACTGGTTACTTTGACCGCAGTGGTGTTGCAATGGGAACGAATGCAAATGTGAACCGTGGCGTTGATATTATTTATTTATTAATGCTTCAAGCTGGCGCAGTGCCTTGGACATTAGACGGTAGCTCACCTTCATTCGCTAACAGTGTTTCCCGTGGTGGTAACTCTACGAATCCTGGAGCAGAAGCAGTTGAGTTTTATACATCATTTTCAAATCCTTCAAGTGCTAACTATACTTGGAATGAAGACAGTGATTACTCTATAGATGCATTTGCTAATGGACGCGCTGCATATTTATATGGCTATGCTTACACTCGTGCGACTATAGACAGTAAGGCACCAAACTTAAATTATGATGTAGCACCAGCACCACAATATAATTTAAGTAATCCGACTGTTAATTATTCAAATTATTTTGCGGAAGTTGTGAGCAAGCAAAGCAAACAGGCTGCCTGGGCATGGGATTTTCTGAAGTTCGCAACTAGCAAAAGCTCTTTAGAAGGTTATTATAAATTTGATAAGCAGCCATCATCACGCCGAGATATTATTGAGCAGCAAACAAGTGATACTAAGATTGGGGTTTTCGCTCACGCAAACTTGACTGGAAAAACTTTTTATAAGGCAGATGAAGCTAAATTTGATGCGATAATCGGTGATATGATTGATAATATAGTATTAAGAGGACAGCCAGTTGACCAGGCAGTTACTAGAGCTCAGTCGCAAGCTAGCACTTTATCTTTAATCCGCCGTTAGTTTCTAAAATATTTAAAATTGTTATACACTTTCAAGCCCGCTCCAAAAGCGGGCTTTGTGATATAATTTTTATATGAATTCTCAATCACTTTTAGGAAAAGTTTTAGTTGGAGTAGTAGTTGCTTCTGTTTTAGCAATGGCTTTAGTACAAGTAACTCCAGCATTGGCTCAATCTGGACCAACTGCAGGTCAAGACGGCGGCTTCGTTATTTGCGGCAACAAGGCAGATGATCCTTGTCAGATTGGTGACCTATTCGCAGTTTTTGTTATTATAATTAACTATTTAATTACAATGGCTGGGTTCGTGGCTGTGTTAGCAATTGTTTATGCTGGGTTTATGATGGTGTATTCGCAAGGCCAGGAGCAACTTAAAGCAGCTAAAGGTAGACTCACTGGTGCGATAATTGGACTGGTTTTGGTAGCTGCAGCATTTATTTTAATAAATTCAATATTTAGCGGCACATTTAGTGTGGGTGTTTGTAACGGCAATAGTATTTTAACTAGCCCGCTTGAATACATACAGAATGTTGATTCTTGTAAATAGAATATGAACACAATAATCGCACAACGAAATACTAATACAGCAAATACTGGCGGAGTAAACCGAAATACGGGTAATTCCAACACTACTCAAACTGCTGTTCCAGCTATAAAAAACCCTTTCGGAACCAACTCCTTGGGTGGTGTGGTAAACCAGGGGATTAACATTTTGCTAGGATTAATAGTAATCGCAGCTGTTGTTGTAATTATTGTTGCTGGGTTTAGAATGATAACCGGCGGCGGAAATCCAGATCAGATTTCAAAGGCTAAGCAGACAATAATTTGGGCAATTATTGGATTGGTTGTTGCATTTATGTCTTTTGCAATTGTGCAAATTATTCAAAATTTTCTACAGAGAGGTAATTAGTATGACTCATTATTCATTTAAACTTTTTATCGTCATTTTATTATTAAGTCCTTTGGTATTTAGCTTTTCTATTGTTAATGCTGAGGTTCCTGCTGAATATCAGAATTGCCAACCTATAGTTACAAACTTTACTGTCAGTCCTACAAGTTTAGTGAGAAGAGAACAAGAAATAAGAACAACAACGAGAGTTGAGACAGTGGGATGTATAATAAGAGGCGATGTGTTAGGGGGTTCAAAATGGGCTGTGCGAATAGAATTTGTAAATGATAATGGTAGTTATTACGGAGATAACTCAGGTTATACTGTGCCGACGGAATATATAAGAGGATCTCAATTCGCGCGTATTAGTAATAATACTGCTAGCCCAGATTATAATAAATATTTTGCTACTTATAATGTATCGGTTCCTTCTCCTTTTGTTGGGCGTAGTGGTAATTCTGTAACTTTGAGGCCGAATGTGTATTGGGATTATGGTAGTGCAGCTAGTACTAGAGTAATTGATAATATTTCGCTTCAGAAAAAAATAACAACTTCTCAAAATAACAACACCAATATTAATTCTAATACTACAAACGCAAACACTAGAGCAAATGTAAACACTCAAACCGGCGCAAACTTCAACATGGATTTAGATTCATCTCAAGGATCATTCTTTAATCCATTAGCAGGAAGTGTAAATAGTGTCCCTCAGTTAATCACTTCAATAATCCGAATATTATTTGTGTTAATTGGTATTTTATCAGTTGTGATAATCATTGTTTCTGGCTTCCGCATGGTTATATCTAGCGGTAATCAGGATCAAATCACAAAAGCAAAGAAAGCAATTACATGGGCGATTATTGGTTTAATAGTTTCCTTGCTATCATTTAGCATTGTTTCAATAATCCAAAGATTAATTCAAGTCGGAGCAAATTAGTATAATTCACACTATGAAATTTTTAAAAACAGCATTATTGATATTTTCTTTGGCAGTGGTAATATTTTTACCGCAACGAGCAATTGCACAACAAAATTCAGGACAAAAAGCTCAGTGTGATGAATTGCGTCAGCAGTTTCAGAATGCAGGTGGCGGAGAAATTATCGGAACTTTGCCTGAGTTTTGTTCAACAGGTCAAGTTTATAATACTTTCTTAAACGCCGCTTTGTATGCAGTTGGGATCGTGGCGGTAATCATGGTAATTTACGGCGGATATCTGTATATGACATCAGGGGCAAATGAAGGACAGAAGAAGAAAGGAAGAGATATTCTTGTTTGGTCAATAATCGGTCTGGCTGTTGTGCTAACAGCTGCAGTAATCGTAAATGTAGTAATTCGCGCAATTGTTGAAAACCGGTTTGTATAATTCGCTGTTTATCAGTAGAATATAAACAGTTCTATTATAAGTTCTATCTTATACCCGAAAGGCGGTGAAAAACTTGAAACAAACTTTACAAAAACTAAACTGGTTGAACGTTGTACAATTCGCTCTAATTATGGTGGTAGCTTTAGCTCCAATCGTAGTTCCTCGTGTTGCTGATGCTCAACTGGTTAATCAATTCGTAAACAACTGTCCTGCCGATACCGGCGTTCGTTGTTCTGAAGGCAGTATTGCTTCTATTTTCCGCCTGATTATTAACTGGGCATTAGCAATCTCCTTCATCGTAGCAGTTATTATGCTTATTATCGGTGGATTTAGATATATTACTTCTGCTGGTAACGCTAGTACTGCTGAAGCAGGAAAGAATACAATCGTTAATGCCTTAATTGGTATCGTAATCATTGTTCTTTCTTACATCATCGTTCAAATCGTTTACCGTTTCGTATCTGGTCAAGGTGCTGGCGGTATTATGGGACCGTAAAGTTTCTCCCGCACTCTGTGCGGGATAACTCCGGCCGCAAAATTATCCTATGAATTTTGCCTCCGGAATTATCTAAAGTATATGAAACTAAAAACAATTTTACTTACACTCGCTGGCGTTATTTTTTCTTTTGGAATTTTGATGCCAAGCTCTATTCCTGCAATGGCACAGCCAAGTGGAAGCGGGGATGCAGCTCAGCAAGGACTTGATGCAATAGGTGGCGCATTTCCTCAAGGCGCTCGCCAGGCAAACTATGATATTCAATCAGTAACAAAGAGAGTAATTGACTGGGCTTTGTACATAGCTGCTATTGTTGCTGTAATTTACATTATTATCGGCGGATATTTTTACATTACTTCTGCTGGAAACGCCACACAAGCAGGAAAAGGAAAATCAACTTTGGTGAATGCATTAATTGGTTTAACTTTAATTATTCTTTCTTACGTAATAGTACAGATTGTGTACAATTTCTTAACAAGACCATAATTCACACATTTAGAATCGTGTTTAATTTAGCTCTAAAAATTACAAATTTTTCAATCGCCATGCTCGTACTAGCGAGCGCGGCGTTTTTCGTGATGCCTGCAAGAGAAGATGTCATGGCTCAGAGTGGTAATATGGTTAGTTTTTGTTTTAATTCAAGTACCGGTGAGTTTATGAGACCTCATCAAGCAACAGCTTCTTGTCCCTCAGATTCTTCTATAACACAAGCACCAAGATCAAACATGGGTTTTTGTGTAGATCGGGGCTCTGGTGGAGGTTATGTTGCTCTTTCTCCATCAATGTCTAACGGCCAACCTAAATTAAACCAAGCTGGAACTAAGTGTTTAGACGATAATAACGAAGAAATGGGTAACTACCGTTCTTTTACAAGCATTACTCAAACTTATACACCACCTGGCACAAATCCAGGAACAACTCCTGGAACCAACACTAATACAACACCTGGAACAGGTATAAATCCAGGTACAAATACAAATCCAGGAACAACTCCTGGAACCAACACGGGGGGTACAACTCCAACGCCTCCAACTGGTGGTTGTGAGACTGGCTTTCATAAAGTAGGGCCTTTGTGTGTACCAAATAGTCCATTCAACAACGGACAGGCGATTACAGGAGAACAAACCCTTGGCGGCTTGGCAACTAGAATTATTAGCTGGCTTCTATATTTTGCTGGAGTTGTAGCTGTATTTATGGCGATCATTGGCGGTTATCAGGTAATGACAGCAGCTGGCAATGCTACTCAAGCTTCAAACGGCCGCAAGACTTTAACTAATGCGATTATTGGCCTGGTTATAATAATTTTGTCTTATGTAATTATTCAGGCAGTTATCCGTTTTGTAGTAAATTAGCCCTTTTCAAATTCATAGAAATATCTTATAATTGATAACTAGAGGTAACTCTAGTTATTTTTTCAAAGTTCGCGCGTACTAAATATTAGGTAGCGCAAGCAAAATACGCCGGGGTGGCGAAATTGGCAGACGCACCAGCCTTAGGAGCTGGCGGGAGCAATCCCGTGGAGGTTCAAGTCCTCTCCCCGGCACCACGAAGTGACATTCTATTAAATTTATTTCATGGGTAAAATCATCAAAAATATTATTCTCGTTTTAATCGGTTTCTTGATTCTTTCCGTTGTTGTGGCTGCATTTACAAATAACACCGAAATTAAAACTGTCCCACTTTCCGAAGTAACCACACTTTTAAATGAAGATAAAGTAGAGAGTCTCGAAGTTAGCTCTTCTACACTAGTAGCAAAACTTAAAGACAGCGATACAGAATTAAAATCCAATATTGGCGCCCGTACTGAAATTCCTCAGTACTTCATTGACAGTGGTGTCAGCACAGAACGCATCAGTTCTGTAAAAATTGAATTTAAAACTCCAAGCACTGCATCACAAATTGCAGGTGCTATTTTGCCATTCCTGATTCCTTTCGTGCTAATTGCTTTGTTCATCTACTTCTTGATGCGTCAGGTACAAGGTTCAAACAATCGAGCATTAACTTTCGGACAAAGTTCAGTAAAGTTAAGCGATGATCAAAAAAATAAAGTTCGTTTTGCAGATGTAGCTGGTGCAAAAGAAGCAAAGGAAGAACTTTCAGAAGTTGTTCAATTTTTACGCTACCCTCAAAAGTTTTTAGCGCTTGGCGCAAAAATTCCAAAAGGTGTTTTGTTACTAGGAAGTCCTGGTGTTGGTAAAACAATGCTTGCTCGTGCTGTAGCTGGAGAAGCAAATGTTCCTTTCTTCCATATTTCAGGTTCTGAATTCGTGGAAATGTTTGTAGGTGTTGGTGCCTCTCGTGTGCGTGACTTGTTTAAAAAAGCAAAGCGTAATGCTCCTTGTATTGTTTTCATAGATGAAATTGATGCAGTAGGTCGTCAGCGCGGTGCTGGCCTTGGTGGTGGTCATGATGAACGCGAACAAACTTTAAACCAAATTCTTGTAGAGATGGATGGTTTTGAAACTGATACAAACGTAATTGTTGTAGCAGCAACAAACCGCCCGGATGTACTTGATCCCGCTCTTCTTCGTCCAGGTCGTTTTGACCGTCAGGTTGTTCTGGATTTACCAGACATAAACGACCGCGAAGCGATTCTAAAAGTTCACTCTAGCAATAAGCCGTTAACTAAGAATGTTGATCTTCGCAAAATCGCAGAACGAACTCCTGGTTTCTCTGGTGCAGACTTAGCTAACTTGGTTAATGAAGGTGCTATTTTAGCAGCCCGACAAGACAAAAAAGAAATTGGTACAGACGATTTGAAAGAAGCGATTGAAAAGGTAATCATGGGGCCTGCTCGTAAGGGCCATGTAATTTCCGATAAAGAAAAGAAAATTACTGCATATCATGAAGGCGGTCATGCTCTAGTTGGAGCGGTAATGCCAGAAGCTGATCCTGTTCATAAAGTTACAATTTTGTCTCGCGGTCGTGCTGGCGGTTACACCTTGAACCTTCCGACTGAAGATAAACACTATCATAGTAAATCTGGTTTCCTAGATCAGATCGCAATGATGCTTGGTGGTTATACTGCAGAAAAACTCGTGTTCAACGAAATTACTACAGGTGCTAGCAATGACTTAGAAAAGGCAACAAAGCTTGCACGTAGGCTGGTAACTCAATATGGTATGAGTGATGAAATTGGTCCAGTGGTGCTTGGTGAAAATCACTCAAACGTTTTCTTGGGTCGCGATATTGGCGAACAAAAGAATTATAGTGAAGCTATAGCTGAAAAGATTGATGCTGAGGTTCGACGCATCTTGGTAGATGCAGAAGCTCGTGCTGCTGAAGCAATTTCTAAGTACCGAAACTATCTGGATGTAATTGCCGAACGCTTGCTAAAAGAAGAAACTTTGGAACAAAAGGAATTCACTGAAATTGTTAAAGATATTATTCCCGCAAATAAAAAACAATTAACTGAATTTGAAAACCTAGACGCTGAGCTTTCTGATGCTGCTCCTGCAGAATCAGCTGCCGCTTAAAACTACAGTTTAATTAGTGATTACGCAAATGCGTTACACAAAAATCCTCCGAACCGCATATCAAATTACCATAAACAATCCAGTGTTGTGGTTACTTGGTCTGTTCCTGTTCGGGGGATTTAATTTTTATTTGCTTTCATTTTTTGCATCTTTAACAGGCGATAGTCTGTCTTCTTTTTTGATTATCATTAATGATGCTTTTGCGCTTCTTCCTGGGAATTTTATAGTAACAATTATTGTTGTATCTATCTTGTTCGTAGTATTTAACGCAGTAAAAGTTTTGTTTATTGTATATGCGCATCAATATTTGCATATAAGTAAAGCAAAAGAATGTTTGTTATGCGTTGTAAATGAAGACAGATCTTTCCCTGTATTTTCATGGCTATGGAAAGCGCTGGCAGCTAGTTTAATTACAATTATAGTTAATTTTATTTTTGTTCTGATAATTGCAGCGTTGCCTGCAAAATTTAGCGCGTACGGAAACATCGCTATGTATACAAATATCTTTTTGGTTACTTTAGCAGCAACAGTGACTGGGGCGTGGAATATGTTTACTAATTACTTTGTTATTCTGCATAATTTGAATTTTCGAAATGCTGCAGGTAGTGCTTTGGATTTGCTGATTGAAAAATTTAGAAATGTTCTCGAATTTATTTTAATTTTAGGAATAGTTTATGCACTTTGTGCTATGATCGGCAATGTAATGATAAATATTTGGAGAACAGGCTATTTAGGCGTGGAAACTTTGTATGTTAAAACTATTTTTGCAGGTTTGTTTGTGATTTGGTTTGCATTAACAAATACATTTTTTGCTGCAGCTATGCTTGTCTTTTTTGACCATTTAATTAAAGCTGTTACTTCAAATAAAACTGCTAAGAATAGACAATTGCCTGTAAATGTATTAAACTAGGATAGTTTTAGGACGGTTAGCTCACTTGGTAGAGCGTCCCCTTGACGTGGGGAAGGTAACAGGTTCGATTCCTGTACCGTCCACCATTTAACGCATTATTTGCGTGTAATTAACTACAAGAGTTAAGAACTTTGCATGAATATATTCATTCATGGTTCGTGATTCTTGGCAAAAAGGACCGGTCTAAAGAAATTAGCTCCGGCAAAACAATATGCCAAATGTAACCTCATCGGATATAAAGCAGATTATCGGTTATACGCCGAATAATTTGGATTTATACATCTCCAGTTTTACTCACCGTTCTTACTTAAATGAGAATAGGGATTTTCATTTGCCTCATAACGAGCGTCTCGAATTTTTAGGAGACGCGGTTTTGGAATTGGTCTCAACAGAGTATTTGTACAAAAATTACGATCATCCAGAAGGTGAACTAACTAACTTTCGCAGCGCACTTGTAAATTACAAGATGCTTTCTGAAATTGCAGCAAGATTGAATTTTGAAAAGTTTCTGTTAATGTCTCGCGGGGAAGCGAAAGATACTGGCCGCGCGCGCCAAGTGATTTTAGCAAACGCTATTGAAGCGTTCATTGGAGCTTTATATATGGACTTAGGATACGAAGCAACACAACAATTCATTGTTAAAGAAATTTTAGTTGAGTTGCCGCAAATTATTTCCGGCGGCACTTATATGGATCCAAAATCTAAACTGCAAGAATTGGTTCAGGAAAAGCATGGTATTACGCCGACTTATGGAGTGGTGTCTGAGAGCGGTCCGGATCATGACAAAGTGTTCGTTGTAGCAGCTTATATGAAAGATAAAGAAATCGGTCGCGGCGAGGGTCCTAGCAAGCAGGAAGGTGAAGTATCTGCTGCTGAGCATGCTTTGAAAACAATCGAAGGTAAATAGTTGATTAGATTTTTATAAAACTATTTGAAATGGGGATAACTGGCGTTGATGCGAACCATGCTGCGTGATATATTTAAGTCACGAGAATAATTCTCCGAGTAACCAAACAAAGACAAAGTACAAAAACGACTTCCTCATAAAGTGGAAGCCGTTTTTGTTTTCTCTTATGGTATAATTACATAAGTTATGTACCTCAAACGACTTGAAATACAAGGCTTTAAATCATTCGCAAAAAAGACAGTTTTAGAGTTTGAAAACGGCATCACAGCAATTGTGGGTCCAAACGGCAGTGGGAAATCCAACTCTGCTGATTGTTTGCGTTGGGTGCTTGGTGAACAGAGCGCTAAGCTTATGCGCGGCAAGAAAAGCGAAGATGTGATTTTTGCTGGTTCAGACAAAAAGTCTCGTGGTGGTTTTGCTGAGGTTATTGCTACTTTTGATAACCGTGATCACAAAATTCCAGTAGATGCAGCTGAAGTTAGTATTGGTCGCCGTATTACTCGCAGTGGTGAAAGCGAATACTTAATTAACGGTGCTCGCGTTCGTTTGCTCGACATTGTAGATTTGGTCTTAAAATCCAACATCGGAACTTCCCGCTATACAGTTATTGGTCAAGGAACAATTGATTCAATGATTTTAGCAGGACCGCAAGAAATTAAAAATTTAATTGATGAAGCATCAGGCGTAAAAACTTACTACTTGAAACGAGAACGTACTTTGCGTCGCTTAGAACAGACTGCACAGAATTTGATGCGCGCTGAAGATTTACTTCGTGAGCTTGAGCCTCGCGTAAAGTCTTTGCGTCGCCAAGCGAAGCGCATGGAAGCACGTGCGGAAATTGAAGTTGACTTACGTGCATATCAGAAAGAACATTTGGGTTCACAATGGTGGAATTTAAAAACATCAATTGATTCTTTAAACAAAGAGTTGGAAATTTTCGCATCTCAACGTGCCCAGGTAGAAGCTACTATGGAAGCGCATTTGCAAAAGATTGAGCAGCATGAGAAAGAGAATGCTCAAGCCCTTGGCGATTACAAACACATTCAGGAAAAGTTACAGCAGCTTCAAAGCGAAAAGAACGGCTTGCTTGAACAAGTTAGTTTGATTCGCGGCAAAATGCAGAGCCAGAAGACTGGTGTTGCGGGCGATAGCAATAGTCTGCAAATCGAGAGTCATACTTTGGCACAAAAAATTATTGAAATAGAAACGCAATTAAAGCAAGCTGAGGAGCAGCAAAAGGCTGCTGCAGCTCAAGCTAACGGGCAAGACCAAGCGCTTGCTTCTGTTAACGCTCAGTTAACAGAATTGTATACAGCGTTAAGTAATCCAGCAGGAAGTGATTGGGTTCA
The DNA here is from genome assembly GCA_964524735.1 of uncultured Candidatus Saccharibacteria bacterium. Classification (GTDB taxonomy): domain Bacteria; phylum Patescibacteriota; class Doudnabacteria; order UBA920; family UBA920; genus UBA920. The sequence goes on from CAZGCV010000004.1 coordinate 15,657, forward strand.
AGTTGAAACTCATATGACTGAGTTGGATAATACTTTTACTCAATTTCAAAGAATTATAGACGAAACTGATGATATGGGTCAGGTTCGAAATGCCACAGCTGCAGTTGTGCATGCATGGGGTGAATTTAAGAAGACAGCTAATGAAGCTGCGAAGCATCCAGATTACAATAAAAAGCTTCAAGAGCAGCTTCAGGAATTAACTGCGCAAAAAGATAAACTAGCTGCAGAGCAACAAACTTTGGCAATGAGTGCTTCTAAAGCTGTAATGACTAAGGACTTTTTAACAGGTCAGTTGTCTAATTTGCAGAATGAAAAACTTCAAGTCGATTTAGAACTAAAAAAAGCAACTAGTGGCAGTGCAGATAGTTTTGTACAAGAACTAGTTGGTGAAGAAAATAAGCTACAAGAAAAAGTTTCTGCTGTAACTGAACAAATAAATAAACTTGAAACGCAACTACAAGGATTTTACAACGCAGAATCAAATTGGAAAGCTGCAATTTCAGAAGAAGATAAACGTTTTAGACAACAGCAAGATGAGTTGGGGAGAATTCGAGATAATCAATCAAAGGTAGAAGTTGAAAAAGCAAAATATGAAACTCAGTCAGATGCAATAGTGTCGGAAATTGTTGCGCAGCTTGGAAGCGATCTGCTTGCAAAAATTCAAGAACATGAGATTAAGAAAGAAACCGAAGGTTTGGGGGAGAAGATAGACAAGCTGAAGAAGCAGCTTGAATTAATCGGCGGTGTAGATGAGCTTACGATCCAGGAATATCATGAAACTGAAGGTCGCTATACAAACTTAGAACATCAAATTACAGACTTGCAAAAGAGCATGGCAGATTTGCGCGCTGTAATGGATGAACTTGATGAACATATTAAGACTAAGTTTAACGAAGCATTTCATAAAGTAAATGCTCAGTTTGAACAATATTTCCGAGCTTTGTTTAATGGAGGTAGGGCGTACCTTTCACTGGTTAAGCCGAATGATGCAAAAACCGAAGCAGAGGCCGAGCTTGATGCAGAAGAAGTGGCTGAACAAAAAGCAGAGCAAGATGGTATGCGTCCGGAAGAAAAGATTGTTGCTAAATATGAAAAAGGCAGTTTGGCAGTTGCTGGAGTAGAAATTCGCGCAACTCCTCCAGGAAAGAAGTTGTCTGCTATTAATGCTCTTTCTGGTGGAGAACGTTCGTTAACTTCTATCGCATTGCTTTGTAGTTTATTAACTTGTTTCCCCTCGCCATTCGTTGTTCTAGATGAAGTTGATGCAGCCTTGGATGAAGCAAATACAATCCGTTTTGGGCAAATTCTTGGAAAGCTTTCTCATCAGACTCAATTCATAACCATTACTCATAATAGAGAAACTATGGCTCAGGCTAACATTATTTACGGTGTAACTATGGGCGATGATGGTATTTCTCAGCTTTTGTCTATTAAGATGGATCAAGCAAAAGCCTACGCTAAGTAATATCCATGTTACTTTAGAAGATGAAAATTTTCAAGTTAAAACCAGATAAAGTGGAATCCTTTAAGTCTTGGGCAAATGAAATATCAACTTCTCTTTTGAATGAAGCGATTGAGTCTTTAAAGGAAGAACATTGCACCAGAGAGGTTTTTTACACTTTTGCTATAGGTAACGATACTTATGTAGTGGCTCATATGGAAGGTGAAAATATATTACCTGCAAATTTGGACAGGGATATAAATATCAAGCACAGGCAGATCATGACAGAGTCTATAGCTCAAGTAGTTAATTTAGATCTTTTATACGATATATCGATAAATAATCAAAATGATACTTTGAAATAAAACCGCTTATAACTTAAGCGGTTTTTTAATTTTTCTTTATATCGACTTGAACAGGTTTTGCTACACTTGATATAATTAAAAAAACAAAGCCATGACAGAAATAAATTTCCAACCCATGTTTGATTATTTTGATCATGTGTTAGACAAAAAACTATCTGAACAAAAACAAGATATACTTTCTGAAATTCGTAATGAATTTAACGGGCGTTTTGATGGCATCAGCAAGCAGTTGTTGGATTTAACTCAAGAAATGCATGTTAACAATCATCGTATATACCGACTGGAAAATTGGGCGGATGTAGTTGGATTAAAAACGAAAATCCCTTTCGAAACCTAAAATTAAAGAAAACAGAACGCTTGACTAAAAGGACTTTCAGTGGTAGACTATGGAAGTCCTTTTTATCTTTTTGAAAGTATTTTCATAGATAATCGTAGCTATTTGAGACCGTCAAACTCAGTTAGTTGCACCACAGACTAATCAAATATTTACTTTAAATAATGTTAACTATTCGTTTACAGCGCGCTGGCAGAAAAAACAAAGCTGATTTCAGAATTGTTTTGGCAGAAAAAACTGCAGCTAGCCAAAAGAAGTTTACCGAAGTTATCGGTGCTTACAACCCACATACTAAAGCGTTGCATATTCGTGATGAAGCTCGTTTGAACTACTGGGTAAATGAACAGCATGTAGATATCTCTGCAACTGTTCGCAATCTATTTATTTCAAAAGATTTGATCAAAGGCGGTAAAGTAAAAGCTTTCACTGTTCCTAAGAAAGAAGTGGCTCCAGAAGAAACTCCAGCTCCTGCAGCTGAAGAAAACACTGAAGCAAAATCAGAAATTACAGAAGAAACTGAAAAGCCTGCAGAAGAACTAGCTGAAAAAGTTGAAGAAAATGCTCCTGAAGCTGTAGCTGAGACTCCAGCTGAAGCTGCTGAACCAGCAACTGAAGAATCAAAAGAAGAAGCACAGGCTTAAATAAAAAAATCCCGTCCACAAGCGGGATTTTTATTTTCCCCAAGTTTTTGGTATAATAAATCTGTTAAAAATAACTTAACGAAACAAAAATGAATTACAATGATTCAATCAAAAAAGTTTTAGTGGTTCTAATTATGATAGTAGCTTTGGCTGCTGCTGTAACTGTAGTTATGACTTTCTTTATGAAGAAAGACAAAGCTGAGAATCCTAGATCAGAAGAAGTAAGGCAAGAGATAACGAAAACCGAAGTAGAAGCAAACAAAGACCCTGAAAAATTCCCAACTGGGATTCCTATAGAATCTGGCGCTAAAATTACCCAGAACTATAATGCTACAGCTGCAGATGGTCGTTTCCAAGCTACAAAAGTTTTTGAAACTAACCGAACTTTGGCGCAGAATCTGACTACGTATCAGGAATATATGAGAAGTAACGGTTGGGAAATTCAAAGTACTGTAGATGAAGAAAACTATAAAATGGTTTTCGGAACTAAAGAAGGTGAAACGCTTCAAGTGAGCATAGATAACAACTTGGCTCAAAACATTAAATCAGTAAACATTTCTTATACTGAAATCTCGCAGAAATAGAGACATTACTAAAACCCCTGTATAAACAGGGGTTTTAATTTTAGGTAAAAATTGATATATTATAAATCTTGCTTTTATAAAAATAGAATAAGGAGGAAATTATGGCTAGTAATCAGTCAATAAAAGTGTTGGTATTAGCAGGTGATAATATCTCAATTTCGGAAGAAGAAGTTCCTCAGCATATCGCTGGGTCAAATAATGAGCATTTAATTGATTTCTACAAAGATAGAAGTAAATTAGAAGAAAAAGATTTCGTAGTAGTTGTTTTTATGAGAAATACTAATAAGGTAAATTATTTGCTTGTTTCTGATCATTTGGAATTCAAAAGTATGGTTCTTGACAATTCTGAGTAAAAATACTATAATCCAATAAATAAAACTTATTGGAGGTTAGATATGAGAATTGCAGGATTTTTGATCGCGATTTTATTGTTGATGGTGAGTGTCGAAGCACAGAACGCATCGGTATTCTTTAATTACGCAGGCAAACAATATTCTATACAAAAGAGTATTGATCCTGCAAAAAAGTTTGCTAATGTGCCTCTGAGCCTAGATGGGCAATTTTTAAAAGACGAGCTGGGACAAGTTATTACCAGTGGTCTCGCAATAAAGATCGAGTATTCTTTCATTCATAATGATGAGAAGGTTTCGTTGCCAAACGAACTTAAGGTTCGCGAGGAAGTTGAAACTCTGTATCACAATGTGAAAGGGTCAGTGCTGTCGAGTTTATACTCGATTGAGGTTCCTGTTGTTGATGGAGTGGTGAGCGATGTCATTTTTGTTGGCACTTCGCGACCTGCAAAATCTCTCAAGGCTCTTGAGATGGTAAAAAGACAGAAAGTTTTTGTTGTAGATAATAAAGGCTTTGAGCATCTGTTTATTGACCAGTTAATCGCAATTAATTGGGACAAAGGGGTAATTACGCTTATTCCAACTCAAGATAAAGACTTGGCTTATGTGGCTGGGCTTAAAAATAACCAGGTGATTCCAAACCGGTTATTACCAGCTTTGGCTAAAAACTAGCAAAGTCTTATATAAGCCAGGGTATTAAATATCCTGGCTTTTTTCTTTTGATTATGGTATAATATTTGTAGTTGAGTAACTACAAAAAGAAACAAAAATGTCTAAAAATATAAAGTTAATTTTAATGTTTTTAGTAATAATACCTTTTTTGGGTATTGTTGAAACTAAAACAGCTCAGGCACAGGTTGGGGTATCAACTTCAATCAGAATGCAAGCTCAGGGATCATTCTATTATGGTAGTGGTAATATTATGTCTTTACCTTGTGCACAATTGACCAATGATGGAAACCGTCTTGTTATGAGGAATCGTTTTAGTACCAATGCTAATCCAGGTGGGGGTAGTACTACTTTGCAAATTTATAATGCTAGTAATGGACAACTTCTTAATACTATAAATGGCAGCATTAGTGGTACGAGTTATGATTCGGGCGCAGTGGCAATTAATTTGCCATCCCAGGTCAGTACAATTTATATGTATTTAAGTGTTTCTTCGGTAAGAAATAATGTAACTGGTCACAATATTTCATTTTCAAGAGATAGTAGATCAGGTAATGGTACTGTATCTATGGGAGGAGGTTCTGGCGGTGATTCTGTCACATACGTTGTTCAGGCTCCTTCAAGCGACAGTGGTTGTAATGATCCTGCTCCTGCTCCAAATTTTTCAATCTCATGCACTCCTGCATCAACAACTATTACTGCTGGAAGCTCAACTTCATTTAATCTTTCAACTACAGCTCAGAATGGATTTAACTCAAATGTAAACTTTACCCATTCAATTAGTCCGAATGCAGGAAATGTGCCAGGTATTAGCTATTCAAATAACAACAGGGTTCCTCCTGCGACTACCACAGCTACTATTAGCACATCTGCATCAACTACACCGGCAACATATAATATTATCTTTACCGCAACTAGTGGTTCAATAACTAAACAATGTAGTGTCCAGTTAATAGTCAATGCTCAGCCCGCTCAACCTGCATTTACTTTGTCTGTTACTCCAGCCAACAGGGATGCATTGAGAACAGCTGGATCTCAGGCGTACAATGTAACGGCTAACTGTTCAAACATGAACGGACCAATTACAGGCTTGCAAGCTTCTAGTCCATTCTCTGGGCTTTCTTACAGCTTTTCTAGTACAACAGTTGCTTGTGGTGGAACTGTAACCTTAACAGTTGGCAATTTAGGATCTGTTCCAAACGGACAGCTCTCTGATCCTCAACAAAGACTGCCTCAAAATATATCTGTCACAGGTACAGCAGCTAATTAAAATATTTTAAAAACCCCCTAATTTTAGGGGGTTTAATTATGATTTGTTTAAGCTTGACATATTAAGATAAAGTTAGTATAATTTGGATAGTTCTTTATATTTCAAATTTGGAGGGATTATGAAAAAGTTAGTATTAGGGTCAATGTTTATGGTAGCTTTTCTGTTTTTTGCGGTCCCTCTTGCGGCTAACGCCCAAACAGAGAACGTAAAAAAGATGAGCTCGAACGAACAAGCAATTTACTTGGCAGCAATGAATCTGTTAAGTGATGAGGATTATTCTGTTTTGGAACAATTCCAAGTTCAGAACAAGACTGGGGCGATATCATTTGTTTTTGACAAGCAGCTTACTTTAATTACTCAAGATAAAACTTCATTGAAGGAAATGAAGAGTAAGGCTATGTTTTGTCTCGGTGAAAAAGCCTCTTTTCCAATTTACATTAGAAGAGAGAGCGATTTCTTTACTTCTCTGGTTTCTGGGTATCTAAGAACCAGTCATTTAGTCAAAGTTGATGAACACCCCGTTTCTATGGCTTTGGCTGCTAAAATTTCTCATGAAATATTTCATGTGAATAATCCCGGTATAGCAGAAAGTGAAGTGCTGGCAATTCAGCATGAGCAAAAGATTTTTAATGGATACAAAAAGAACTTTGCTCAAACTTTGGCAATATCTGGTCTAGCATCAATTGTAAGTGATTATTCCGATAATTTGGATAAGGATCTTAGAATAGCAAAAGCTGGAAAATAACTTTTTCTAAAGAGATTATGTACTTGCATAATCTCTTTTTTTATGCTATAATTTTAGTATAAAGTCCACAAAAAGAAACAAAAATGAAAATTAAGAAAATATTTTTAAGCTTTGCAGCGGTATTTGTCACAATATCGTCTTTTGGTTTTACAGGATTAATCCAAAAGGAAGACGTTACTTCATTAATTGAACCTGTAAAAGAAGCTAAGGCTCAGTATTGTGGGGCTCCTTCAGAAATTGAAGCAGGCACAACAGGATGGTTTTCCGTAGAAATTCAATCTCCTTGGAGTGGTGCTTGTATGCCTGGAAGTGTTGATTCAAATGTTCCAGGAATTATTTTCGGCCAGCAGTATGAGCGATGTGATGACCAGGCTGGTTGGTGGAACTGGGAGTATTCAACTTCATATAATGCAAATAACTACGCAAATATCACTTCTCCTCAAACGATTGGTGTTATGGTTAGTTCTATGTCAGGAACAGGCGGTGAATGTGAGGCCTTTCAAGATTACGTAGAAATTACCATAGTTCCAAATGGATGGTACAATCAGGACTTTAATATTAGCTGTTCTCCTGCTTCAAGAACTATTACAGCAGGAAGCTCTGCATCAGTAACAATTTCTACAACTAAAACAGGCGCATTTAATAGTCCTGTGAATGTGACTCATTCAATTTCACCTGGTGGTAATCAGCCGACTATTAGCTATACAAACAATAACCAGATTCCTCCAGCGACAACTACTGCTAATATTTCAACAACTACTTCAACAAGCGCAAATACTTATACGATTGTATTTACGGCTTCAGGAGGTTCAATTACTAAACAGTGCAGTGTTTCTTTAACTGTAAACCCGTCTGTTCCAATCGTTGGTGGCGGCACAACTCAGTTGGCTGTGTATCAAACACCAACAGCAACATTTCAAATTAATGGCGCAGCTTCATCTACTATTAATCAAGGACAAACAGCTGTATTAAGCTGGCAGCCAAGCGCTACTAATAGCGGCACTGCTTGTACTGCTGGTAATGCATGGGGTGGTGCTAAAAGCAGTACTCCTGGATCAAATTATTCAGAAGTTATTGGCCCTTTAAATACTCCAGGTACTTATACTTACACTATTCAGTGTTCAGGTGCTTTAAGTTCATTTAGTCCTACTTACTCTGTTACTTTAACTGTTCAAGCTTTGGTGCCAACATCTGACATTAAAGCAAATGGTTCAGATGGACCAATTACAATTCCATATAACACCGCAGCAACTATCACATGGACTTCTACTAATACAACTTCTTGTACTGTAAGTCCTTCAAGTTGGACTGGGGTAACTGGAAGTCAGTCAACTGGAGCATTAACTTCTGCAAGAACTTATACATTGTCATGTACAGGTCCTGGTGGAAACACAACAGACTCAGTTACAGTGAACGTAACTAACCCATCTTTTTCTATTAACTGTACTCCGGCAACAACAACTATTATTGCTGGTAGTTCAACTTCATACATCATTACTGTAAGTGGTCAGAATGGTTTCTCAGGGCAAGTAAGTTTTAGTTCTAATGTTTCTGGTCCTGCAATTGGTAAAAATCAAACAGCGCCTAATATTACTTTTAGCCCAAATCCAAGCGGTACTGGTACTGTAACTGGTTTGGTAACAACGAGTCCTTCAACCACTCCAAGCGGTACTTATACAATTACTATTACAGCTGCGAGCGCGGGATTTGCTAACCAGACTTGTAACGTACAGCTGGTAATTAACCCGGCAACCCCTCCTAACCCTCCAACAAATGTAGCTGTTTCAAATTCAGGGCAATGTGGAACTATAGATATTTCTTGGAGAAATAGCACTGGTTCACCTACTCCAGTTGCGTATCGTGTATACCGAAGAATTTCTCCTACAGATCCTTGGCAGCAGCTTGGAGCAGATATTCCTTATACTGCCGGCGCTGCGCATGTATACTCTCTAAGAGATAACACTCCATTAAGTTTGGCAGGGTCTAACTACTATGCCGTAGCTGCTGTAGCAAACAGTGTTGAATCTACATACGCATCAGCAAGTCCGTCTCCAATAGTTCCAGTTGCTTGTACTCCAAACTTGGGTAGTTCCGATAAAGACGTACTAAGTGTTTCTGGAAGAATCAACCGTACATTTACTCCAATACAATGTTCTGGAACATCAGAAACTGCTGCATTACCTAATGGCGCATTGTATGCTCCTGGTGATGTAGTAACTTTCCAAATTAACGTATGTAACACTGGAACCCAAGAACTTACTGGAGTTCAGGTCACAGATACATTTACTAATTTGTCTAACATGACAGTGTTGCCTTCTGTTCCACCTGGATGTGTTACTGGAAGTTCTGTAAATGCCAACAACGTCACATTTAGCTTGGCTAATGTTGCTGCTAATAATGGTATTTGTGCAATTCGCTTGCGAGGAACAGTTACTGCTCCCGCAAACCCTACTGCTGCAATTTATAGATTCCAGAACAGAGCTATAATTACAGGAAATGGAGGTAGTGTTACTCGAGAAGTGTATACTCCACCTTACTTGTTTAGTGTAACTGGTGGTACACCAGATCGCGGTGAAACTGCTCCTCCTCGCCCTCAATAAAAAATTAAAACCGTTCTCTAACAGAGAGCGGTTTTTTATTTTGTGCACAGCTTATGCTTTGACACTAACCTTAATAACTGATACAATGCGTGTGCAATAGAGGCTCAAGCAGAAAAGGTCGAAGCCATACTTCTATAGCAGAAATTCTAACAGAACGAACATGGAAAGAGATCAGGAATTCGTAGAATATATTATCAAGGCGTTAGTTGATAACCCTCAAGACGTTCGTACTGACCGCAGCGTAGATGAGATGGGTGTGTTAATCACTCTTCACATCAATCCAGCTGATATGGGTCAGGTTATCGGCCGCATGGGTCAAACAGCAAAAGCTGTTCGCACTCTACTACGCGTTGTAGGTGCTAAGCACAAATCTCGCGTAAACTTGAAGATTGATGAACCAGAAGGTTCACACCGCGGTCCTCGCCGCTCTCATGATGAAGCACCAACTGCTTCTGACGACAGCGCACCGGACATGGACGACTTCAAGCTTTAATTTAAAACAATTCAAAACCCGCGCCTTACTTCTTTCGAGAAGATGCGGGTTTTGTTTTTTAAAACAATGAAAAAGATTTCCATAGTTACATTATTTCCAGAATTCATTGAGCAATATGCTGGATTCGGAATTATCTCTCGCGCCATCAAGCGCAAGCTTGTTGATATACGTGCAGTAAATCTGCGCGGTTTTGCTATTGATAAACGCGGTACTGTTGATGACCGCCCTTATGGCGGCGGTTTGGGAATGGTTTTAAGACCTGATGTAGTAATTAAAGCGATTCAAAAATTGCGTGGTCGCGCTGGTGTTTCTGGAAAAACTGCAGCGGCAAAAAAGACTCGTGTGGTTTTAATGACTCCTCAAGGAAAGCCTTTTACTCAGGACATTGCTCGCAAGCTCGCGAAGCATGATCATGTTGTTTTTGTTTGTGGTCGCTACGAAGGTTTCGATGAACGTGTGCGGAAATTTGTAGATGAAGAAATTTCTATTGGCGACTATGTGCTTATGGGCGGTGAACTCCCAGCATTAGTAATTAGCGAAGCATTGTTGCGCATGGTTCCAGGCGTTCTTGGTAAAGATGATTCTGCTGCAGCTGAAAGTTTTTCTGCTGAAAAGGGTAAAGCTGCGATGCTTGAGTATCCTCAATATACAAAACCTGAAGTTTTAGAAGTTAAAGTTACTGACCGAAATGGAGAAAAGAAAGTTAAGAAAATTTCTGTGCCAAAAGTTTTGTTAAGTGGGCATCATGAAAACGTAGAGAAGTGGCGAAATGAAGAAGCTTTAAAGCGTACGCAAAAACGTCGTCCGGATTTGTTAAAATAAAAAAGCTCCGTGGTTGTAATTCCACAGCGCTACTTAATTATGTCAAACATTAAAAAATTCACAGTTGAGGATCTCAAAACCCGCTTAGATAAATTTTTAGCTGAGCAGGTTTTGGAATTGTCTGGAAAGATTGTGTCACGAGGGAAGATTCAACGTGATATTGAATTAGGCTTTGTGAAAGTAAATGACGTAGTTCAAGAATCACCCAAGTTTACAGTCCGCAAAGACGATAAAATTTCTTACGATCTTAAAGAGGAAGAAAAACCTCAGCCAAAGAATATCCCGCTGCATACTTTGTACAATAGTCATGGTTTGCTGGTTATAGACAAACCAGCTGGGTTAGTTGTTCATCCTGGCGCAGGTTTTAAAGGTGATTCTTTGGCTCAAGCTCTTTTGTATCATTTTAAGGATATTCATTTGGTGGGTGAAGAGGGCCGAAACGGAATTGTACATCGTTTAGACAAAGATACGAGCGGTGTAATGCTTATTGCTCTGACTCCAGAAATGTATGATCATTTGAAAGAAGGATTTTCTGAACGCAAGATTAAAAAGGAGTATACTGCCTTAGTTAAAGGGAAAATTGAAGAAAAGCATGCAAAAATTGACCTGCCTCTTGGCAAAAGCCAGAAAGATTTCCGTAAATACACCACAAACACAGCTGATATGGTCCGGGAAAAGCCTTCTTTAACTGAATATTGGGTTCAAGGCTATTACACCGATGGGGTTGACTTTTTCACCCAAATTAAGGTAAAATTACACACAGGTAGAACGCATCAGATTCGCGTTCATTTTTCTTCTCTTGGTTTTCCCTTGGTAGGCGATGAGCTGTACGGCGGAAAGAAAGTGATGAAGCTGGCAGACGGGCAAAAGCCTGAAAGGCAGTTTCTGCACTCAACAAAGATTGAAGTGCAATTACCTAATCAAGAATGGATTGAAGCAGAAAGCAAACTGCCAAAAGATCTTGAAGAAATTTTATCAAGTTTAAAGAAAGTTAATTAACAAGTATGCCAATTGTAAAAAATTTAAAAGCTGAACAGTTGAAAGAATTGCCTGCATTTGAAGTTGGCAATACTGTTAAAGTTCACCAGCGTATTAAAGAAGGTGGTAAGGAACGTATCCAGATTTTTGAAGGAATCGTTATTGCTCGCAAAGGCGGTAAAGGCGCTAATGCAACTTTCATGGTTCGCAAGATTGCTAGCGGTGTAGGTGTAGAACGTATTTACCCATTGCACTCTCCAAACATTGCAAAGCTAGAAGTTGTAAAAGATGATAAAGTTCGCCAAGCGAAAATTTACTACGTTCGTGAACGTCGCGATAATGCTCCACGTACACGCCGTAAACTAATCATCACTAAAAAGATGAAAGAAGCTGCTGCAAAGAAGGAAGCTGCTAAAAAATCAGCACCAAAGGCTGAAGCAAAAGCTGAATAATTTAGAAATTTAAAACCGCTCCATTACGGAGCGGTTTTTTTGTTTGTAGTTTTTTATATTTTATAGCCTTGTTGTCCAAGAACACCCTTAATTTTTTCTACATCTTTCATTGTTGCGCGAATATCTTCGTCGCTTCCTTTGTCTAAGCGCATAACAATTTCTTTCACTTCTGCGAGCTCAGTCTTAGTCGCCATATTAACCCTAATGTCAGAAATATCAGCCTCCAGTTTGGCAATGTCATCCTTGGTTGCAAAGCTTTTAATATCGTCTTTGGTGACAAATCCTTTCAAGTCGTCCTTAGTCGCGACATTTGAAAACTGGTCTATTACGTATTGTTGAAATTCTTGAGTATTCATAAAGCATAAAAATTAATTACGCTGTTATTATATGATACCACACTTCAAATTCAGCTAAAGATATTTTAAATAAAAACCCTCTTACAAAGAGGGTTTTTATTTATTATTAGTTAGAATTATTTTTCCAATTTTCTATACCAATATTTGCTATGGTTTTCTCTACATCTTCCCAGTTAAGGTTTTTGAAGAATGCTTCAATATAGTCAGCACGAGCAATTCCATAGTCGTTTATATAAGCATGTTCGTAGACATCTAGGGCAACTAGAGGAGTGGCGTGCCAGATTGGGAATGTGTCCTGAGAATCTCCTAAGTAGTTAAAAATTGATCCAGTCTGCCAGTCAAAAGCAAACCATACCCAGCCGCGCGCAGCTAAGCCTGTAGCTTTCATGTCCGCTAACCAATTTTCATATGAACCGAATGTTTCGTTGATTTTATCTGCTATCCAGCCCTTTGGAGCTTCGCCATTTCCAGAAAGATTTTGGAAATAGATTTCATGCGATCTAATTGCATTTACGGCAAATGAATAACCAAGTTTTAGAGCACGAAGATCAGATTGAGTTGCATTGGCAGTACTTAAGTCCACAGTCTTAAGCTTTTCAAGAATTTCATTAGCTTTTTTTACATAGCCTTCATAGAGTTTGTAGTGTTCGCTCATCATTTTTGCGGATAAGCCGTCCACTCCTTCTATGCTTTTAAATTTTTTTGCTTCAAACATATTTTTGTTGGAAATAAAACTGCTGCCATTGCGACAGCAGTTCAATTATAAATTAATTATTTACCTAGAGTTGCATCGCCTTTTTTCCAGTTTGCAGGACAACGTTCGCCAGTTTGTAATGCTTCAACGACACGCAAGATTTCCTTTGTGTTGCGGCCCACTGAACCATCTGAAACCAATACATAACGTAATATTCCTTCAGGATCAATAATGAAAGTTCCGCGTTGTGCAGCGCCGTCATCATCTAGAACATTGTAAGCATCAGCTAGTTCTTGAGTTGTGTCTGCGATGATCGGGAACTTAACACCTTTCAAACGTTCATCAGTTTCAAACCAAGCTTTGTGTGAGAATTCACTGTCAGTGCTAGCAGAAATAACTTCACAGTTTAGTTTAAGGAAGTCTTCGTAGTGTTCGCCGAATTCCTGAATTTCTGTTGGGCAGATGAAAGTGAAGTCTCGTGGGTAGAAAAATAGTACAGCCCATTTTCCTGCGTAGTCATGTAATGACGCTTTTTTAAATTCACCTTGATGGTAAGTTGTCATGTCTTCAAATACTGGCGCAGGCTGTCCAATTTGAGGCGCAAGCATGAAGTCCATTTCTTCAATATCTTCTTCGTACATTTTATAAAGTTTAATAGTCTATATAGTTATATTAATGTTTGGCGAGAAAAGAATCAAATCTCTAAATGGAGTATATTTATGCACAAATTTTCTGGTTATAAGCCAAAAATGAATGTATAATTAAATTAAATAATATTTCCATGTTATGAATACAGCTCCGCATATTAGCACATATACTATTTCATATAACAATAAAAAAAAGAAGAGCGTAGCTTTTAATCTAAATAAGCTTGTGATCTCCTTTTTTATTACCGCTTTAGTTTTTAATCAGTTTTTCTTGCCAGTCGAAACTGTAGTGGCTGCTGACTACATACCAGTTTCTTCTTGCCAAGACCTTCAAGATATAAATCAAGATTTAACAGCTAATTACGTACTTCAAAATGATATTGATTGTAGTGGTTTTGACTTTACTCCAATTACGACAGAAGATGGCGATCCTTTTACTGGAGTTCTTGATGGTAATAATTTTAAGATAGATAATTTGAGTATAATTGATCCTGAGGGTTTTTCTGCATTATTCGTGCGTACTAACGGGGCTGAAATAAAAAATTTAAAAATCTCTAATTTAGAGATAGAATCTCTTGCTTGCTCCGCATCTTTAGTTGTTTTGGCTTTCGAAAATTTGATTATTGATAATGTAAATGTCAACGGTTCGTTAGTTGATTTTTCCACTTCAGAATGTGCTAGCGGTGGGTTAGTTGGGTATTATGGTAGTTCTGATGAGTCTGGTAATTTAACAATTAATAGAAGTTCATTTATAGGAACAATTTCTTCACAAATTACCGCGGGTTTAATTGGAATAGCTGTTTCAGGTGAGGTCGTAATTGAAAACTCCTACACACAAGGATCAATAACAGCAGAAAATGCTAGTGGTGTTTTGTTAGCGGGTCTGTTTAGTTCTATTATTATAAATAACTCGTATTCAAGCATGGATTTGTATGTCCCTGGAACCGAATCTGCTTATGTTCCTGATCTTTTAAATGCAGGGATGGTGGCAGTAGCAACTGATTTAGATATTTCAAATTCTTTTTACTCTGGTCATATATATATGAGCGAAGAAGATGGTGTGGCTGGAGGAATAACAGCATATCCAGTAAATTCTTCAGGTTTTACTACATTAGTTGATAATGTGTATTATTTTCTTCCTGAAGAAAGTGATTTACCTTGTATTTATTACGCGCCAGATGCAGATGCAGATGTTGTTGATTGTCCTTCAGTAGCCAGTCAAGATTATTTTAAAGGGTTGGATGTACAAAGCCGCAATCCTTTCAGTGCTTGGGATTTTGAAGATGTGTGGACAGCTAAAGCAGGAGACTTTCCAATTTTAAAGAGTTTGACTGCTCCAGAACCGAACCCTTCAACTCCTAGAAGATCTGGCAGTGTTATTAGAAAACCGGAGCAGGATATTGTAGTGCCATCAGGATTATCGTATGAAGAGTTAAAAAATAGCTTTACTAACAGTAATGGTAATCTGCCTCAAAATAATTTTAGATTTACAAGGAATTTAGGATTAGGAAGTAATAGTAGCGATGTGAAATATCTTCAAGAGTTTTTGAATAAGAATAATTTTATGGTTTCTGATAGTGGAGCAGGGTCAGTTGGGAAGGAGACAAATTATTTCGGGATAAAAACATATAATGCTGTGCGTAAATTTCAGGAAGCTTATCCTCAGCATATACTGACACCTTTGAATTTAATTAGAGGAACAGGTTTCTTCGGTGACAAAACAAGAGAGTTTGTGAACACGCTGTTTTAATTTGACCAATAAGTTGGAAATGTGGTACAGTAAAGCCATAAAAATCAATTTTAAACATCCGTACCTGAAAAGCTGATTTTGACTGAAAACGATGATATTGCATATAATTTCAACTATTTTAACTGTTTCTAAAACGTTACCTGTTAGTTTTAAAGAGCTGGGCAAGATTTTGCGCAGCTAGTTTTGCATTTATCTAAAATTCAGCAACAGCCTTACGGTCGGAGTAAGGTATTTTATGTTAATTATTTATATTGCCATTGGTTTGCTGGTTGGAGGTGTCGTTGGATACCTAATCCGCCAAAGCTTGGCTTCCAAGAAAGTTTCCGGAGCTGAGTCTCGTGCCGAACGCATTTTAGAAGACGCGAAGAATCGTGAAAAAGAAATGCTAATTGAGGCAAAGTCTCAAGCAATGGAAATCACTGAAAGTGCTAAAAAATCTGAAGCAGATTTTCGTGCACAGATTGTTCGTTTTGAAGAACGAATTGATAGAAAAGAAAAAGAACTTGATCAAAAATCTAATTCTTTAGAGCAAAAAACTGCAGATTTGGAACAAAGAACGGAAAGCTTGAAGAAGAACGAGGAAGAAATTAAAGAAATTAAAGCGCAGCAGCTGGAAAAGCTAGAGAAGATTGCTGGTTTAACTCGAGAAGAAGCATCAAAGGTGCTTATGGAAAATGCTGAAAAAGGCATTTCCGAAGAAATGATGAAGCTCCACCGCAAGCTTTTGAATGAAGCTCATGAAACTGCAGAAAAAGAAGCTCGTAAGATTGTTGCTCAAGCAATTGAACGTATTGCAACTGAAGTAACTGCTGAAAGTACTACTACAACTGTAATGATTCCTAACGAAGAAATGAAAGGACGCATTATTGGTAAAGAAGGTCGTAATATTCGTGCGTTTGAACAATTGATGGGTGTTGAGATTCTTATTGATGACAGTCCAGATACAGTTGTTATTTCAGGTTTCAATTCTATTCGTCGTCACATTGCTAAGCTGACTTTGGAAAAACTCCTTCAGGATGGACGTATTCATCCAGCGCGTATTGAAGAAGCTTATGAAAAGAGTAAATCTGAAATTAATGATCAGATTAAAAAAGCCGGCGAAGATACGGTTTATGAACTTGGTATTACTAACTTCCCGCCAAAACTGGTTCATCTAGTTGGTCGTTTGTTGTACCGTACATCTTACGGTCAGAATATTTTGAAGCATTCTACTGAAATGGCTAAAGTTGCTGCATTAATTGCGCAGGACTTGGGCGCAGATGTTTCTATAGTTAAGCAAGGTGCTTTGCTTCACGATATTGGTAAAGCTTTGGATCAAGACATGGAAGGAACTCACGTGGAAATTGGCGCGCGTATTGCAACCAAATTTGGTTTGGATCATCGCGTTATTGAAGCGATTGAATCTCATCACCACGATACAGATGTTTCAGAGCATGCGAATGCTCATGCTCCGCTTTCAATTGAAGCAATGATTGTAGATGCCGCAGATGGTATTTCTGGTTCCCGTCCAGGCGCTCGCAAGGACAGCTTTGAAAATTATGTAAAACGTTTGTCTGACTTAGAAGATATTGCAAACTCATTTGAAGGCGTAGAAAAGACTTATGCGATCCAAGGTGGTCGTGAACTCCGTGTGTTCGTAACACCTAATGCTCTTGATGATTACGCTTGTCAGAAACTTGCTCGTGAAATTGCTAATCGTCTGGAAGACGAACTGAAATTCCCTGGAGAAATTCGCGTCCACGTAATTCGCGATTATCGTGTAATTGAGTACGCTAGATAATAATGGCAAAAATTTTAATCATTGGTGATATTATGGGACGACCTGGGCGGCTTGCGCTAGCTCAGGTTTTGCCTATGTGGAAGGAAGAGTTTCAGTTCGATTCAAAAACCGATGCAATAATTGGAAACGTGGAAAATCTTGCGCATGGTCGTGGCATTACTCCAAACACAATGGCAGAGCTAGAATTGTTGGGCTTTGATGCTTACACTTCTGGAAATCATGTATTTGAAACTGGTCCTCATGCTCAAGAATGTTTTCAAAAATACGATAAAATTATTCGCCCGCAAAACTATACAGCAGATCTTCCTGGTGTAGGGTACTATCGCTTTGCAAAAAACGGCCAACAGTTTTTGGTTGTTAATATTTCCGGTAAAGTTTTTATGGATCCGGCAGATCGACTAAGTATCTCTAATGCATTTTTTGCAATGGATCAGCTTATTCAAGATCAATCTCAAAAAGATGATATAATTATTGTAGACATGCATGCGGAAGCAACTAGTGAAAAAGTTGCAATGGGTTGGCATTTGGACGGTCGCGCAACAGTTGTTTATGGTACTCATACTCATGTGACAACTGGAGATGAAAGAATTTTGCCAAAAGGAACAGCTTACTTAACAGATGCTGGCTTAACTGGTGCGTATAATTCTGTCTTAGGTGTTTCAGTGGATGCAGCGCTGGGTATGTTTTTGGAAAAACATAAATTAAAAAATGATATTCCAGAATCAGGTTCAGCAGTAGTAAATGCATTGCTTGTAGAAACAGACGGAAATAAGGTTAATAAAATTCAAAGATTACAAAAAATTGTACACGTTGAATAAATTTACTTTTTAAAAGCATCGAAATTTAAACAAAAATGAAATTCATTAAACCACAAAATGTTGTTGCTCAAATGGGCTTAAAGACAGGGCAAACTGTAGCTGACTTTGGTTCAGGTTCCGGCTTCTTTGCTATAGGCGCAGCTAAAATGGTTGGGAATACTGGTAAGGTTTTGGCATTTGATGTGCAGCAATCTAAGTTAACAGCTGTATATTCAGCTGCGAGTCAGCAGGGATATAAAAATATTCAAATCTTTCAGGCAGATTTAGACAAGCCATTAGATGAAATATCAGAAAGTTCTTGTGACGCAGTAATAATGGCTAGTGTGCTTCATGAAGTTTCTAGTCGAGAACAGTTGCTAAAGAATGCGTATAAGGTTTTGAAAACTGGCGGGTTGCTACTTGCTGTAGAATGGAAGGCAGAACATACTATTTTCGGACCCGCTTTAGAAAAGCGTATTGCAGAAGATCAGCTTGAACAAGAACTTGCCAAGCTAGGCCTGCACAAGGTAAAATCTATTCCAGCGGACATGTATCATTACGCTATGGTTTTTAAAAAATAACCACAAAACAGATAAGTAATTAAAGATATTTTTTAGATGAATTTAAAAGAGATAAACTGGGCAGAAGTATTTTCAAGAGATTTTTGGTTCGGAATTGACCGTTTCTCAATCCATTTTACAGATAAAGCATTTTTGTGGATTGGTGTCGCGCTTGTGGTGTTAAGTGTTATTGCTTTGCTTTACGCGCGTTTCGCTGACAATGAATTTTTAGCTAAAGTTGCTGTACGAATTTCTAAAATTTTTATGGTAATTGGTTTGTTTGAGGGGTTGTGGTATTTGCTTCGCACTCAATACGTTGCAGCTTTAGGAACTCGTACAGTAGCCTTGCTTATTCTTGTTTGGGGTTTGATTTGGATTTATTTTCCAATTCGCTACATCGTTACTCACTACAAAACAGATATGGAAAAAGCACAACGCCAAGCTAGTCGAGAAAAGTATTTGAAAAAATAAATTCAGGAAAAGTTTAATTTATTTTTACAGAAATTTGAAAGATAAAATGTCATGCTAATAGCATGACATTTTTATTTAAAAATAAACTTGGAGTTTGGGGCGAGCAATACGCTGAGCAAGTCTATTTAAAACGTGGTTATGTTTTAGTTGCTCGTAATATTTACAACAGAAAAGGGAAACGCATGGGCGAAATAGATTTAATTTTCCGAAACGATGAAGTAATACTTTTTGTTGAAGTAAAAACCAGAAAAGGGAATCGTTTTGGTTCTGCTAGTGAAGCCATTACTCAAGCAAAAAAGCAGCGATTAATTCGGGCTGTTAGATGGTTTTTGCGCATGTTTCCTCGCTATGCCCAACTGCGGCCGCGAATAGATCTATGCGCGATAGACATTGACAAATCATCAATAAATGTTATAATAATTCCATCAGCTGTAACTTTAGATTATTGATGGGCCCCGCTCATCTTTTTTGTTACCAAAACAATTAAATAGCGTATCTATTTAATATAGAACGCAGAAACAATTAAATATATGAATGAACAATTTGAACAAGCTCTGGCGCAGATCGCTGAAGAAAAAGGCGTATCCCGCGACGAGATTATAAACATGATTGAAGCCTCATTGGCTGCAGCTTTCCGAAAAGATTACGGAGAAAAAGACCAGAACCCTGTTGTGGTTTTTGACCCTGAACATTTATCAGCAAAAATTTATGATGAAAAAACTATTGTATCAGGGAAGACTTTAGAAAATGAAGATCCTGAACTGCAGTTAGATCCTTCTAAAGAAATTGATATTGAAGTTGCTAAATCAGAAAATCCAGATGCTAAAGTTGGTCAGGTTATTCGTAATGAAATTACTCCTTCAGATGGTGTAGAGTTTGGGCGCATTGCTGCTCAAACTGCAAAGCAGGTTATTATTCAAAAACTTCGAGAAGCGGAACGCAATGTTCAGTTTTCTGACTTTAAAGCAAAAGAACGTACTTTGGTAAATGGTATTGTGCAGCGTATTGAAGGCGATACAGTTCTGGTAGATCTTGGTAAAGGCGTTGGTGTTTTGTTTCCTTCAGAGCAAATCCGCGGCGAACGTTATGAAATTGGCCAACGTGTAAAAGTTTTAATTTTGCATGTTGAACCTGCGACTCGCGGACCAAAGATTACTTTGTCCCGTAGTCATCCAGATATTGTACGCAAACTTTTTGAAATGGAAGTTCCAGAAATTTTTAACGGCGCAGTGGAAATTAAATCCGTTGCTCGTGAAGCTGGCTCTCGTAGTAAAATTGCTGTTGCTTCAATGCAAGAAGGTATTGATCCTATTGGCGCATGTGTTGGTCAAAAAGGAACCCGTGTACAAACTGTAATGGCTGAGCTTGGCGGCGAAAAGATTGATATCATTGAATGGAGCGAAGATCCTATTAAGTTTATAGCTAACTCTTTGTCTCCAGCAAAAATTTTGAATGTCGCTCCTGACTACGAAGAAAAAGAAGCAAAAGTTGGGGTTTTAGAAGATCAGCTTTCTCTTGCAATTGGTAAAGCCGGACAAAACGTTCGTCTTGCTGCACGTTTGACTGGCTGGAAAATAGATATTAATCAGGAAAATGTTGGCGGTGAATCAACCGAAGAAGTTACTGAAGAAACTTCAAATGAAATGCCTGAGCAAGATGCAGAAGCTATTGAAGAATCCGCATCTTCAGACGAAGAATAAATTTAACAATTAAATTATAATCCTATGCCGTTAGTACCAATGGTTATTGAAAAGTCTCCGATGGGTGAGCGCGCGTACGACATTTACAGTCGCTTACTTAAAGATCGAGTTATATTTTTGGGCGAACCGATTGATGATAACGTAGTGAATACTATTATCGCTCAATTACTTTTCTTAGACACTGAAAGCAGTACAGAAGATATTAAAATCTATATTAACTCTCCTGGCGGGAGTGTAACTGCTGCTCTTGCTTTGTATGATACGATCCAGCATGTAAAAGCTGATGTTTCTACAATAGTTCTTGGGCAAGCAGCTTCGGCTGCAGCATTTCTTCTTTCTGCTGGAACAAAAGGCAAGCGCTTTGCTTTGCCTAATGCTCGCATAATGATCCACCAAGTAATGGGTGGTATGGAAGGTCAGCAGACAGATGTGGAAATTCAGGCACGCGAAATGTTGCGTATGAAAAATCAGCTTAATCAAATTATGGCCAAGCATACTGGTCAAAGTGTTAAGAAGATTGAACAAGATACAGAACGTGATTACTTCATGATGCCAGAAGACGCAAAGAAGTATGGAATAATCGATAAAATTATTCAGTAATAGCTCAATAAAGAAAAACAGCGTTGACAAAACGCTGTTTTTTTGATATACTAAAAAGGTAAAAGTATCGGATGACCGAGCAGTATAGTCAAAATCAGCTATATTCGCAAAAATCGGACATTTAGAAACAAAAATAAAAACACAATTCAATATGTCTGAGAATCAAAAACAGCTTTTAGCTGATCCGACAAAGCTAATTTCTTTGTCTGAAGCTGCAGAAGCAACGCCTTATTCTGCGGAGTATCTATCTTTACTTTCACGTAAAGGTAGAATTCCAGCAATTAAAATTTCACGTGACTGGCTTACGACTCGTAAGGCGGTTTTGTTGTATGTAAGCGAGCAGAAAAAGAAACATGCTGAGTTGTTTAAAAGATTTAAAACATCTGGAGGATTACGCTAATGCCACAAATTACAGTAAATTTGATTCATGATTTAAAAAAAGCTCATGAACATAAGGAAAAAGTGCCATTTATTGGTGGTTTGCGAACTGGATTTGTTCACGCATGGTTTGTAACCGCAGTTAAGGTGATGTTTATTTTTGCGCTATTGTCAGGAGTGGATATTGTAGGAAAACTGCAAGAAAATGTTGTTTTGCTAGACCAATTGGTTGGTAATGATTTTACTGTCAATTCAGAAGATAGCTTGCCTAAGCGCATTGTTATTCGTGACAATAATTTTATGCCTAGAGGGGAATCTTTTGGAGTAGTGGCATCTGAATTTTCTGATAATTCTAGTATGCAGACTAATGGTGTAGTTGCGAGTGAAAACACTGTTGTTGTAAATAATATTCAAAATGCTCCTGTTTCAGGATCAGGAATTACGCAATCATATATTGATGAACTAATTCGTTATAATATTGCGAATGCAATTGCAGCTCGTTTTTTACTTCCAGGAACAGGCGATAACAGCGATGGTTGTTTGCAAATTGATCGTGCTGGTACAGTAACCACTCGCGGATCTCGTTGTGGTTCCGGCGGAGGCGGTGGAGGAGGTTCATCTCCAGCTAACTTGTCTATTGGTAGTATTATTTCTGGCGCGACTCCGAATTCTATCTTGTTTGTTGGTGCTGGCGGTGAACTTGCTCAAGACGCCGCGAATCTATTTTGGGATGACGCAAATAACAGTTTAGTTATCGATGGCGAAATGCTTGTGACAAGCTTGGCTACTGGTGGCGCTACTGAGTGTGTTCAGGCAAATATATTAGGTGTTCTATCAACTACTGGCGCTCCCTGCGGAGCAGGCGGTGGTGGAATGTCTATTGGTGGATCAATCACTTCTGCAACAACAGGTTCAGTTCTTTTTGCAGGAGCTGCTGGTGTTCTACAACAAGACAATGCTAACTTCTTCTGGGATGACACAAACAACAGACTTGGTATTGGAACTGCTTCTCCTATAGCGCCTTTGCATGTTGGAGGTTCAAATAATTTCGGGAGTGTTTCCCTGTTTGGTTACAGCGGAGCTGTAAATACATACATCAACCCAGTATACAGTACAGACACTGGAACTGATCAGGTTACTGCTAATACAGCTTTACTTGAGTTAACTAACAGCTCTCAGGCAGATATGGTATCTTTCTCTGGACAAACAGGAGTTGTGATTAACTCTTCTTCCGCAGATATGGCATCAACATATTCTCAAATGATTGGCGGAGCATTTTATTCAGGCTTGTACGGTACAGGCTCTATCTACGGAGCAACTGGTGTTATGGGTATAGTTATGCGAGCTAATAGTGGTACTGTTGAATCTGCTCAAGGTGGATACTTCGCATTCCAGAATGCTAATGGCACGGGGACTACATCATCGGTTATAGGTGTTAATATTGGACAACCAGTTAGTCCAGCAGGCCACACTATTACCAGTACTTTTGGTCTATATATCGCAGACCAGACTAACATAGGAGGAGGTACTCAAACCAACACACCTTATGGTATTTACCAGGCTGGTGCTTCTAACCTTAACTATTTTGGAGGGACTATTACTGCTCCTGGAGCAGGTGCAAGTTCTGAACGGTTTGGGTTTGGAAGCAGTGCTGATGGTGCAAGTGCAACTGCTTTGGGGTGGCTTTCAAGTGCTTCTGGTGACGGAGATTTAGCGGTAGGGGGTGGAGCGGAATCTAGCGGCGGATATTCAATCGCAATCGGATACGGAGCACAATCAACAGGTGTACAAGGTATATCTTTAGGGTTCACTGCATCTGCTTCAGGTAATGCAAGTGTGGCTTTGGGTAATTTTGCTTCAGCATCAAGTGTTATGGGTCATGCTTTTGGGTATAGTGCAACATCTAGTGCTCTAGGTGGCTTGGCTATTGGTCAAGCTGCAACCGTAAATGGCACTGCTGGAATTGCTTTAGGTGGGGGTACTGCAGCAGGTGCGCATGAGTTAGTAATTGGCGGCGAGTATGATACTTTTAACTCCATTGATTATGGGATTAATAATGTTTACATTGGTAATGGAGTAACTAACGCTACTCCTCAAAGTTTTGCGCTAAACGCTACGGGCGGACAAGGTGCTAACATAGCTGGAGCAAACATCGCTATAGCTGGTGGTAAAGGAACAGGAAGTGCTGTTGG
This sequence comes from uncultured Candidatus Saccharibacteria bacterium, assembly GCA_964524735.1. Lineage (GTDB taxonomy): Bacteria > Patescibacteriota > Doudnabacteria > UBA920 > UBA920 > UBA920. Next base: position 39,326 of record CAZGCV010000004.1, read on the forward strand.
TGGAAACATTCTTTTCCAATATGCTCCAGCAGGATCTTCTGGATCATCTCTTAATTCATTACAAACAGCTTGTGCTATTTCAGGTACTAATGGAAGTTTAAACTGTCCTGGTACAGGCGCTTTTTCTGCTAGATTTGGTTCTGGTGCAACAGCTGGTGGGCTCGGTGCTAATGCTTTTGGTACTAATGCTAATGCAGGAGGTTTGAGCGCTGCAGCGTATGGAGGTAATGCATACGCTCCATCTGATTATGCTACTGCTTTAGGTTCATTAGCCTCATCTTTGGGTCCTAACTCTGTAGCAGCTGGTGCATTGGCTACTGCTTATGATAATGGTTCTGCTTTTGGGGCATATGCTTTTGCAAACAATAATTCCATTGCTCTAGGATATTCTGCAGCAACATCAGCAGCCAACCAACTTGTCATAGGATCAGGATCTGCATCTATTCAAACAGCATACATTGGTAACGGAGTAACTAACGCTACTCCTCAAGGATTCTCTCTTAATGCAACAGGCGGTAGTGGAACAAACATTGCTGGAGCAAACATGACTCTAGCATCAGGACGTGCTACAGGAAACGCAGCTGGTGGAAACATTCTTTTCCAGACATCAGATGTAGGATCTTCAGGATCAACACTACAAACTCTTACTACCAAAGCTACTCTCTTAGCTAATGGTAATTTTGGTATAGGGACAGCGGCTCCAGCTTTAAAATTTAGCGTAGAAGCAGACGCAGCATCATCGTATGTAGCAAGCTTTCAAAACACTGGAAACAACGCCAATAGATATGGTATTCAAATCCAAGCTGGTGCAGACGATGGTAGTGGAACAACGTATTACCTCAACGCTCTAGACGGTGATGGTACTCAAGTAGGATACATCTCAAGAACAGGTGGTACTTTTGCACTAACTGATGTTTCTGATTTTAGAACAAAGACCAATATTCAAAACTCTGAAGTAGACGCTATGGAAGTCCTTACTGGTCTTCGTGTAGTGGATTTCAATCGTTTGGCAGATCCAAATGGAGCTGTTATTACAGGCTTCATTGCTCAAGAAGTGCAGTCTGTATATCCGCAGATTGTTACAACAGGAGAGAATGGAATGCTTGGAATCACCAAGGAGAATTTAATTCCTGTTCTTGTGAAAGGATTCCAGCAGCAGCAAAATCAGATTAACTCTTTGCTTAACCAAGTTAATTCCTTGCAAGGAAACTCTCAGGGAAACCTTTCAGGAAATACTCCAATTGTCCTAGCTCATCATCTGTATCTTTCAGAAGATACTGTTGGGCAAGCTGAGATTTTAGCGGGAGAGAAGAGTGTTAGAATTACATTCACTCAGAATTATGAATATCAACCAATTGTAACTGTAACTCCACAGAGCCGTGTTGGTGGTGAATATTGGGTAAGCGACAAAGGCGCAACAGGATTCACTATTCACATTGAAGATGGAGCCTCAGATAATATTTTATTTGACTGGCATGCCTTTGCTACGAAATCTATTCCTTTGCTGACAGTTGAATCAGCTCCTATTACACCTTCGTTGTCTTCGCCTATTGATGAAGATGGTGTTGTGGCAACAGAAGAACAAGTTGATGATTCGTCTAATTCAAACGACCCCGTTAATTAATTTAACAGGGTCTTTATTTTGTTTAATAATTAAACTTTTAAAAATGATACTAAAAAAATATTCAATATTCTCCATGGCGATAATTCTGATTTTTGCCTCGTTTGGTTTTTCTGAGAAAGCGTCTGCGGCATTTTTCTATCCATCTAATGGCGCAGAATTTCAGCAGGCATTGGACGATGCAAATTTAGGAGATGAAATTGTGTTAACTGCAGGCACAACTTATATAGGAGATTTTGTGCTCCCATATAAATCTACCGGATCCGGTTATGTGACAATTCGATCTTCAATGCTTGATCAAATGCCGGAAGGAAAGCGCGTAACTCCAGCAGATGCAAACAAAATGCCAAAAATCCGCGCGGCTAATATTTATTCCGCAGCGATATCAACTGGAATATCAGGCGGTAATCCCGCACATCATTACAAACTGCTTGGGTTAGAAGTGGTGCGTTTGCCAGGAGCAGGGTTGAATTACAATTTAATAGATTTAAGTACCGAGGACACTACTTCTTTATCTGAGGTTCCTCACGATATTATTATTGATCGCAGTTATGTGCATGGTTTAGATGGTGCGATGACTCGCCGTGGTTTGTTTTTGAACTCAAAAGACACGGAAATCACAAATAGTTATTTTTCAAAGTTCTTTGATGATGGAGCAGATTCGCAAGCCATTTTGGGTATCGGCGGTCCGGGCGGGTATTTAATTTCCAATAATTATTTAGAAGCAGCTGGTGAAAACATTATGTTTGGCGGCGGTGACCCTTCTATTATTAACTTAGTGCCTTCAGATATAGTTATTGAGAATAATCACATTTTTAAACCATTGTCTTGGAAAGGTAATGAGCCGGGCGTGGTGAAGAATCTTCTCGAACTGAAGAATGCAAAGAATGTGATTATCAGAAATAATATTCTTGAAAATAACTGGCCAGCTGGACAAGGTGGTACCGCAGTTCTGTTTACTGTTCGCAATCAGGATGGTACAGCGCCATGGTCTACTGTAGAAGATGTGCTTTTTGAATACAACATTATTAAAAATGTTCCTTCTGCTGTTACTATTTTGGTAAGTGATGATGAAAGTAATAGTCAATCAGAAAAAAATATTACGATTCGAAATAACTTTATTCAATTCGATCCTACACATAATGGCAACGATCGTACTTTTGCAATCATGACTGGTCAATTAAACGGCGATCCGGGCGAGAATATTATTATCGAACATAACACTTCAATTCGTTATGGGTCCGCAGGAGAATATTACACTCCGTATATATATTTTGGAGATGAAGCAGGTGGCTTCTTGGATGGTATTGATATCAATAATAATATTGAAGCTATGACTTCGCCATTAACTATCTGGGCTGGTCTGTTGTGGGTAGGGCAAGTTGACGGAGTTGCTCCTGAAGACGGTATAGATACTTTAAATCATGTTGCTTACAACAATAATTGGAGTTATTCAAAAAATGTTATTACTACAGGAGGTAATTCAATAGACTATCCTTTAACTTCTAGTTATGTTAATGATATTGAAGCGGTGGGATTTGAAGATGTTGGTAACGAAATTTTTAAGCTTGCCAACAACTCTCCATTTAAAGGAGACTCAACAACTCCAGGCACTGATCCTGGTGTTAATTGGGATGAGCTGATGTCCCGTACAGAAAATGTTGTTAGTGGCGATTATTCTGAAAACCCTCCACAGGACACAACACCTCCATCAGTTTCAATAACTGCTCCATCTGCAAGTACTACTGTTAGCGGTTCAACAGTTACAGTAAGTGCTAACGCTTCAGATAACGTTGGAGTTGCTGGTGTTCAGTTTCAGTTAAATGGTTCTAATTTAGGAGCGGAAGATACTCAAGCTCCTTATAGTATTGTGTGGGATACAACACAAGTTACTAATGGGTCTTATACTCTAACTGCCATCGCTCGCGATGCGGCACATAATACCACTACTTCTTCCTCGGTAAATGTTAACGTTAATAACGTTACTCCACCGTCTAGCGGTGGAGGCGGTGGCGGAGGAGGTAGTAGAAATACTTCTCCGACTGTGCCAACTTCTAATGCATCATCAAGATTAATAAATAGTAACGGAACTTATTATTTAATTCAGAACGGCCAGAAAAAAGGAGTTACCTCTCCTGGTATTCTGAATTCATGCGGATTTGAATTCAAAGATGCTATGCAAGCTACAGCTGCAGACAGCTCATTGCCAATAAACTCTCTACTGCTTCCGTGTGGCGGATCCTTGGTAAAGAGTTATGAAGATCCTACTGTCTATTTAGTATCAAACGGAAAAAGATATGCATTTACTTCCGCTAGCGTATTTGCAGGAATGGGTTACAAGTTTTCTTCAGTGCTAATTGTAACTAATCCTGAATTGCAGGCGTTGCAAAGAGGTGTTGATCTGACTAATCCTGATTTAGCTCATTTGCCACAGACTAATATAAATATTAATGGAACTATTTATTGGATCGACTTAACTGGTAAGAAGCAACCTTATCCTTCCCTTGAAGTTTATAATTCGTGGAATGTAGATAATGATTTTTCAAATGTAGTGCCAGCAAATTCCGCAGATTTAGCTCTGCCTACAGGAGGGTCAGTAATTCCTCGTATGTAAACTTAAAGTAAGTTCGCAGATTGATATAAGCGCCGCTAATAGCGGCGCTTTTTCTTTTGATTTTCTAAAGCTATAATATATGTACATTTTGCAAAATGATTAACGAACAGAATTTCACAATTGTAGATGTTGAAACAACTGGCGGAAGCCCGTTTTTTAATCGTGTCATAGAAATCGGTTTATTGAGAGTTGAAAAAGGAGAGATTGTTGAGAAGTATCAGACTTTGTTAAATCCAGGCATGGAAATTCCAGAGTTTATTACCAAGATGACAGGGATTACAAACGAAGCTGTTGCATCTGCTCCAGCTTTCGAAGAAATTGCAGAAGATCTTGCTGCAAAGTTTGAAGGAAATATTTTTGTGGCACATAATTCCCAGTTTGATTATGGTTTTCTTAAAGAAGAATTTCGTCGACTGGGTTATGGATTTACTTTGCCGCAGCTTTGTACTGTTCGTCTTTCTCGTGCTCTATATAAAGAGCATAAGCATCATAATCTGAGTGCGATTATTGAACGTTTTGAATTTGAATGTGAAAACCGTCATCGTGCTTTTGATGATGCAAAAGTTCTGTGGGACTTCCTTCAGCACATTAATTTGAATGTTGATTCAACTCAGTTGCATAGAGCTTTTAGGCAAGTATTGCGCAAGCCTCGCGTGTTAAGCAAGCCAGCTTTGCTGGCAAAGCCAAAAAATAAATTAGTAGAAGATTTTGAATATGTCCAAGAAGAATCTGAAATCGGATCCGATCAAGTATCTGCAATTAGCTGATCCAATCCTTGCTGCTGTTATAGAAAAGTACGCTCTTAAGGAGGATCGTAAAAAGTCTGCGAATCATTTCCGTACTTTAGTTGAGTCGATTGTTTCTCAGCAGCTTTCTGTTAAAGCTTCGGATACTATTTTTAAACGTTTTTTAGAATTGTTTGCAAAGCAATCTGGTATCAAAAGTTTTCCAAAGCCAGAATCGGTTTTAAAGATGTCCGATATTAAACTTCGGAAAGTTGGTTTATCAGCTCAAAAAATTAAGTACATTAAAAATCTATCTGAGAAAATCAGTAAAAAAGATGTCCAGCTGAACCGTTTAAGAAAAATGTCTGATGAAGAAGTAATAGAGCATCTTGTTCAGGTTAAAGGGATTGGGCGCTGGACTGCAGAAATGTTTTTGATGTTTTCCTTGCAAAGACCAGATGTATTTTCGCATGGAGATTTAGGTTTGCGAAATGCCATCATAAAGCTTTATGGTTTTAAAAATCCTCCTACTTTTGAGCAAATTGAGGAGATTGTTTCTGTGTGGTCGCCGTATCGTACTGTGGCTAGCAGATATCTTTGGAAAAGTTTGGAAAATTCTCCAAAAAACCCTTGACAAGCAGTAAAAAAATGCTTAATATAGTGAAGGATCAATCAGTAATCCACAGGAGATTTAAAAAGGCAATAAACATAGGCAATTCTACTCAAATGTAACTACGGTGATTATTTGAGGTCCGGCAAGCTTTTAGCGAGTTCCGGAGAATGAGCACTCTACGTCCAGAGTAATAGACGTACGAGTTTTTTATTTCCCTAAATCGGCCTTTGGTCCACTGCACTTTGACAACTGCATAGTGATTGAAATGTGTACAAACTTAATTTATTAAGTGTGTCGTCCGAGGGAGTAGAAATACGACCTCAGACAAAACAAACCAATTACGTCAATTTTTTAGAGTTCAATGACTCCGTCTATTTATTTAGACAAACGTTTTGATATGTTGTGCGTTTATAAAAAACAACTATCGCCAGTTCTCATGAGCACATGCACCTCGGTGTGTCATGTGTGAGGACAAACTTTCTTCTACGCCGAGAGGTGAAGAATTTTATTGAAGAGTTTGATCCTGGCTCAGGATGAACGCTGGCGGCGTGCCTAAGACATGCAAGTCGAGCGGGTTTAGACCCGCGGCAAACGGGTGAGTAATATCTAGGAACATACCACTAGTTGAGCATAACCTACCGAAAGGTAGAGCAATTCTCAATGTGACCGCAAGGTTAAAGTCGCAAGACGCTAGTGAAGTGGCCTGGACACCATCAGCTTGTTGGTAAGGTAAAAGCTTACCAAGGCTATGACGG
>CAZGCV010000005.1:0-7931 GCA_964524735.1 uncultured Candidatus Saccharibacteria bacterium
AACACCTAAAGCACGTAAGGGGGAAGTAACTGCAATGGAAATGGCTGAAATGCAAGGCACTGACAACGAGCAGGGAGAATCAAAGTAATGATCTACATCGGATATGCTGTAATTGCTTTTGCTCTTGCAGTCATAATCACTCCAATAATTCGAAAGCTCGCTTTCCGTGTGAACGCAGTAGACGTGCCGCGTCCGCCAAGAAATTTGCATAGCCACACAGTCGCAAAGCTTGGAGGCTTAGCTGTATTTTTAAGTACAGCAATAGTTACTTTGTTATATGTTTATGCTGGGGGAGTTGATCCTCTAATTGTTCCTTTTAAATTTATTTGGGCAATGTTAATCGGCGGATTGGTTTTAATGATCGGCGGCTTTTTAGATGATAAATACGATTTACCTCCTTATGTCTTAATAATTTTTCCAACTTTGGCTTCGCTAATTGTTGTTTTTAGCGGTATTGGTATTGGAATTAAAGAAATCAGTAATCCGTTTGGCGCGCCATTTAACTTGAATTTCATGGTTTTTGGTTTGGTCCCGGCTTCTGGTGTATTTATATTTTTGTGGATGATAGGAATGATGTTCACCACAAAATTTTTGGATGGCCTAGATGGATTAGTTGCTGGTATAGGTTTAATTGCTGGATTAACTCTTTTCGCTTTGTCTTTAACTGAACAGGTTAATCAGCCGATTACTGCTAGCTTTGCAATTATTCTAGTAGGTGCTTTGGCTGGTTACTTAATATATGCGTTTAACCCTGCATCTATTTTTTTGGGAGAAGGCGGTAGTACATATATTGGGTTTATGCTCGGAGTTCTTTCAGTAATTTTAGGCGGGAAGATAGCAACTGCTTTACTGGTCATGGGTATACCGATCTTAGATGTAGTATGGGTAATCTTGCAAAGATTATGGTCTCGTCAAAGTCCTTTTCATGGTGATAGATTGCATATACATTTTAAGCTTCTTGATTTAGGGTTTACGCAGAGACAAACAGCATTGCTATTGTATGCTTTGTCGGCAGGATTTGGTTTTACTGCAGTGTTTTTGCAAAGCATGGGTAAGTTAGTTGCTTTGGGGGTTATGGTTGGTATTATGGCGCTTCTTGTTTTGTTTGTTGTTAAAATGTACAGAAAGAAATTAAAGGCAAATACAACTAGTACAAATTAACTTTTTAATATAAAAAGTGCGCGATTGACTTTCGCGCTTTTTTTGTGTAATATATTTTGGTTGAAAAACATATTTTTAGGAGGATAATATAAATGATGGCAGCAACAGCTGTAGGAGAAAAAGAAACTAGCGCTTTAGTGGAAGAGTTACGACATCTAATGACCGAAAAAGGTCAAGGGTATGTGCCTAAGGTAAATGCATTTTTGAATGCATATCCGCATTTAATGGAAGTCAAAGGATGTAACAACCCAATGATTATAGCCATTAGGGCTTGGGATCCTGCTTTGGTCCAGAACTGTATATTCCATGGAGGTAATCCAAAAGCTTTGCATGATTGTTCTAAAAACGATTATAAACCTGTGAATGCTTCTTCGATTGCTTTTCAGGAATTATGCAATAGAACAAACTCCCTTAAATGCTCGGACTCTTATGAAAAAGAGTATGAGATTTATAGATCCATTCTGAGGATTTTTATGTGTGGAGATCTTCCTGGCGAAAAGCACTAGTTTTTTGATAGGTTGACAAAATACCTCATATTCGTTAAGATTATGGGGTATTAATTTTGCTTAATTTAAAGAAAATATGTCATTTGCAGTAATTGCCACCGGCGGAAAACAGTATTTGGTTGCCAAAGGTGAAAAAGTACAAATTGAAAAATTAGAAGGTAAAGCCGGCGATAAAGTGACTTTTGACCAGGTTTTGGCTACTATTTCAGATAAAGATTACGCTTTGGGTAAGCCAACATTGGATGGCGCTACTGTGGAAGCGACAATCATTAAGCAAGGACGTGGACGTAAGATTGATGTTTTGAAGTACAAAGCGAAAAGCAAGTACCGACGTCGTATGGGCCACCGCCAAGCATATACTGAAGTAGAAATCACTAAGATCTAGATTTCAATTATAAAACCGCTCAATATATGAGCGGTTTTTTGTTATTTATTTTCTTTATTGTAAGCCCATTCATTAGCTCGGTAGTAGCTTTCGAAAGTTCCTGCATCAATCCAGTCACCGTCCATAACCTCTACTTTTAATTCGCCTTGATTTAAATACCAGTTATTTAAATCTGTAATTTCTAATTCACCACGTTCAGAAGGTTTTAAGTTTTTCGCTGCATCAACTACTTTGTTGTCGTAAATATAAACTCCAGTAACTGCATAATTTGAAATGAAATCTTTCGGTTTTTCAATTATTACTTCTGCTTCTTTGTTTTCATTGAATTTTACAACGCCAAATCTTTCTGGGTCTGGAACTTCTTTGGCAAATACAGTCGCTCCGCCTTTAAAGTTTTGTATGGCTTCTGTTAAATCTGCTTCAAACAAATTATCGCCAAGAATCAAAGTAACATTATCGCCATCATCTAAAAAGTTTTCTCCCAAAATAAAAGCTTGGGCGAGTCCGTCTGGGGAATCTTGAATTTCATAAGTAAATCGAACGCCTGGCCCAAAGTCTTTACCGCTTCCCAAAACTTTCATGTAATCACCACAATGATCTGGCGCAACTATAATAAGTATTTCTTTAATACCTGCATCAAGTAATTTTTGAAGCGGGTAATAAATCATTGGCTTGTTGTAAATAGGCAACAGCTGTTTTGACGTAACCTTTGTAAGTGGGCGAAGGCGTGTGCCTGCACCTCCAGATAGTATAATGCCTTTCATAATCTTAGTTTAGAAAATATTTAATCATTTGAATTAGGGTATAAATAAAGCCGAGTAAAATCGAACTGAGTAATAGCATGCTCATCTTTTTCATGGCAGGCGGCGTTTCTGCTATAACAAATTTTTCTGGCGGTTCTGGTTCAGGAAGAATGCTTTTAGCTTTTTCAAAATCTGTTTCAGAAACTTTTACCTCCCACATGTCAAAAGGAAGTGAAGCGCCTCCGTAATATGATCTTAGAAACTGCTGATTCGACGGTAGGAATTTTACTGCTTTTATTTCGTGTTCTTTTAGCATCTCAATATACATGAGCGCCTCGGCCTCTCCTCGTGCATCTATAACAGTAACTAATTTCATGATCTCAGATATTCGTTTAAAGCTTCCTGCCATGTTCGCATTTTGGGAAGTTTTGTATTATTGATTAGTTCGTATTTTGGGCGTTGCGCTGGTCTAGGAAAATCTGAGCCTTGAACTTTTTCTGTTACCACATCCATATTCAAGATTCGATAAATTTCTTGTGCCCATTCCAATCGTGAAGCCTGTCCTTCATTTGCAAGGTGATAAATACCGCTTTCTGCAGATGAATCCAAGAGATTTAATACAGCTTCTGCCAAGTCTTTTGCCCAAGTAGGACGACCGATTTCATCAATCACACCTTTTACTTTACCAGATTTTCCTAAAGTTATCATTAGTTCAACAAAGCTGGTTTTGGCGTTTTCAGCTATTGGTTTTCCATAGAGCCACTCAGTTCTAATAATATAAAATTTGCCTCCTAGTTCTTGAATTGCTCTTTCGCCATCAAGTTTGCTTTGGCCGTATTTATTAACTGGATCAGTTAAGTCGTCTTCGTTATTACCCTCGGGATTAGTTCCCTTGAAAACCATACCTGTACTAATATGCACAAATGTTGCGCCAGATTCTTTGCAGCTTTGGGCTAAATTTTCCACCGCATCAGCATTTAATATTTTTGCAGATTCAAAATCTGTTTCAGCTCCATCAACATTTGTATACGCTGAGCAATTAATAACAAAATCAGGTTTATGGTTTAGGATAAAGTTTTTCGCTAGTCCAAAATTAGTTACATCAAATTCTGGACGGTTTGCTAAAATCAGATCTTGTTGGGGAATCAGTTTTGAGAATTCAGATCCTAAAGTTCCAGTGCTTCCAATGAGTAAATATTTTGCCATGAAATAATTTTAAAATTTTTCCGGATATGCTTCGCGTAATGCAGGGTGAAGTTTATCTGCTTCAGAAACAATTGGCTCAGATACTTGCCATTTAATTCCTAAATCTGCATCAGCATAATTAACATAAGTTTCTTTGCCAGCTGCCCAATAATCTGTTGTTAAGTAACAATAGTCAGCAACTTCACTAGTTACAGCAAACGCATTTCCTAATCCTGCGGGAATAAAAACGCTACGGAAATTATCTTCACCTAAATCAATAGAAATGTGTTTTCCGAAAGTAGGGGAATCAGGGCGGACATCAACAATGACTTGTTGAACACTACCTCTATATACTGAAATCAATTTGTGCCAAGGGGCAATATGTATGCCCCGCAAAGTATTTAGCTGTGAACGAGAGTGATTGGCTTGAACAGGATTAAATTCAAAACCAAGTTTCAAATCTAGATCTGTTTTGCGATACAGCTCTCGGAAAAAACCTCGTTCATCTCCAAAAGATGGACGTTCAATAATATATACTCCTTGTATTTCAGTTTCCTTTATGTAATCTTTTTCTTCCATGCTATTTGATAACCTCTTCACCTTTGTTTTGATAGAATTGCTCGCTTTCTTCAGCAAGCGGTTTCCACCAGCTTTCGTTATTTTTATACCACTCAACAGTTTCTTTTAACCATTCATTAAAAGTATGTTGGGGTTTCCATCCAAGTTCATTATTGATTTTGCTCCAGTCGATGTCGTACTTTACATCATGCCCAGGTCGGTCTGTTACAAGTTCAATGCGGTCTTTGGGTAGTTGCATGATATCAAGAATTTTTTCTGCCACCTCGCGGTTTGAAATTCCTTTTGCCAAACCACCTACGCAGTATGTTTCTCCGATTTTACCTTTCAGTAAAATTGCTTCAATAGCTCGACAGTGATCTTCTACATGCAGCCAGTCGCGTACTTGATCGCCTGGAGTATACAAACGAACATTTTCTCCTTGCATTAAACGAATTATGGACCTCGGAATAAACTTTTCTGGATAATGATAAGGTCCAAAATTATTGCTGCAGTTGCTGATTGTCACAGGTAATCCAAAAGTGTGGTAGTAAGCGCGAACCATATGGTCGGCAGCAGCTTTGCTTGCAGAGTATGGACTGCTAGGTTTGTAAGGAGTGCTTTCTGTAAATTTCCAATCTTCGTTTAATGGAATATCTCCAAAAACTTCATCAGTAGAAATATGATGAAAACGCTGAATATTTAATTGGCGGGCAGTTTCAAGAAGAACATGTGTTCCCAAGGCGTTTGAACGGGTAAAGACATATGGGTCATGAATGCTGCGGTCTACATGTGACTCAGCAGCAAAGTGCACTACGCAATCAGCACCTGTCATTGCCTGGCGAACTATTTCTGGATCTGATACATCACCTTCAAAAAAGGTAATCTCATTTTTCACTCTCTCTAAACTTGATAGATTACCTGCATAAGTAAGTTTATCCAAAACAATCAATTGGTCATCAGGATGATTTTTTAGCCAAAAATGCACAAAATTTGAGCCAATGAATCCGGCTCCGCCAGTAATAAGTAGTTTCATATTATTAGTATAACAAAAAAGATGAACCCGGGGAGTTCATCTTTATTTTCAAAAATATTAGCCTTATGAGCAGGGTCTCTAGTTTGACTTAGAGACTAGTTCCATAAGCGCTGGATATCTTTGAATTAGTTCGTATTCGGCTTTGGAGGTGGCGTAAGCTTTTATCTTTTCAAAAGCATTTGCCATCTCTTCTTTGTGTTGTTTGACCAATATAGGTTGGCTGTAATCAAGATAGTATTCCGCATCTTTGTAATATATCCATGCATCCATTGCTTTTTGAAAAGCAATTTTTCGTTCCTCGGAACCGTGTCCTCGGTCCTGAGATGGAATATCAAAGTAGCTAATACTTTCTCTGGCAGAAGTCATATGGTGGTTATACATAACCACTTCATATCTTTGTTTGCTAAAACCTGCTACTCCACCAATTGCTGCAGCTGCAAAGATAAATATAAAAATTGCTTTCATTTTTTCACCTCCGCTGCAGCAGATTTTTTGTGATTTGAGTTTGGTTTTTCCAAGCTAACCCAGTAGTTAATTCCCATTATCAGGAGCAAGCCAAAGATGATTGCGATTAGCAATATGCCCCGGTTTGCTCTGACGCCTTTTGCGTAAATTGCGCCGAACATAAATATATCCTCCCGAAAAGAATTTTAAGTAACTGAAAAGTATTATACTCCTTCTATTAAAGCCGTCAATGGCTCTTAAAACCGTGCTATTTCTGCTATTATATAGACATGCCAAAAGTAGCTTTAATACAGGTTATTTACAATACACAAAGATTTATTCCTAAGGTTTTTCCCGCAGCTTTAAATCAAACATATAAAGATACTGAATTTTATGCCGTGATTGCTGGAAACGATAATGGGGAAAAGGAGTATATTCAGAAGAATTTTCCTCAGGTAAAAATTATTGACCCAGGATACAATATTGGATTCTCTAAGGGCCATAATGAATTATTTAATTCAATTGATGCTGATTTCTTTCAACTCATAAATCCAGATTTAATAATTACAGAAACTTTTGTTGAAGAAATGTTAAAACCTTTTCTGGTTGATGAGAAGGTTGGTGCTGTAAGCGGTAAGCTGTTGCAGTACGATTTTGCATCTGACAAACGAACTAATAAAATCGACTCAACTGGTGTAACAATTTCAAAGTCTGGCCGAGGTCGCGATCGCGGGCAGCATGAAGAAGATAAAGGTCAATATGATTCCCAAACAGATATTATTGCAGTTTCTGGTGCTGCTGCAATGTATCGCAAATCCGCGTTAATGGACGTTATCTATAAAAATGAATTGTATGATGAAGAATTTTTTATGTACTGGGAAGATGTTGATTTAGCATGGCGCATGGTAAATAGCGGTTGGAAAATAAAATACAATCCAAAAGCTATTGCATATCATGGACGTACCGCAGCGGCGAGCCCAAAAGGATATAGTAGAATTTTTGCATTCATAAAACACCATAGAAGTATTCCAGCGCAAATTCGCCAATGGAACTATAAGAATCATATTTTTATGTTCATAAAGAATTCCCCAAAATTTTATTGGCAATTTTTTGTCCGGGAATTTTTTTATCAAATTTTTGTTTTGATTTTTGAAACATCAACGTTAAAAGTTTTGCCTTTGTTTTTCAAGCAATTGCCAAGCATGTGGCGCAAGAGAAAATATATAAAACAGCATAGAAAGATTTCCGTTCAGGAAATGGAAAAATTAATGAGTTAAAAATAAATATGAAACTCTCAATTATTTTTGTTTTGTACAACGCGCGTGATGTAATTGAAACTGCTTTAGATGCTGTGTATGCATCTAAAGTAGATTTTGACTATGAGGTAATAATAGTAGACAATGCTTCTCCTGATGATTCAGTAGAAATTATTAAACGTAAATATTTAACTCGTCCGGAAATAGCAGCGAAAACTAAACTAATTTTAAATCCTCAGAATGATGGGTTTGGGATTGGTAATAACATTGGAATGAAAGAATCGAAAGGGGATTATATCTTGCTTTTGAATACAGATACCAAAGTTGACCCGAACAACTTACAGATAATGGTTAACTTTATGGATACTCGTCCAGATGTCGGTGCATCAACTTGTAAGTTAATCATGGCTAATGGAGAAATAGATAAAGCATCGCGCCGCGCTGAGCCGAATTTAGTCCGTTCGTTTTTCCGTTTGTTTGGATTTCAAAAATTGTTTCCAAAGCTTTTCGGCGGTTACAACATGATGCACAAAGATCCAAATCAAGAAAGCCAGATAGAAAGCTGTAGCGGCGCTTATACTATGATGAGTCGTTTGGCTTACGAAAAAACTAATGGGTTTGATGAAAGATTTTTTGATAATGCATTTGATCGTAATTGTA
>CAZGCV010000005.1:7941-45053 GCA_964524735.1 uncultured Candidatus Saccharibacteria bacterium
AGCATTCGTTAAGCTGGTTTAAAAATCTGGTGGTATCCCAAAACAGAGTGCGTGCATTATCGCGGTCAGTCTACGAAGAAAACTCCTCAAAAAATGCTTTTCGCTTTTTACGATGCTATGTGGATTTACTATAAAAAATGGTACAGTCGTAAATATTTCCACTTGCTTGATCCTGTAGTTTTCCTTGGTACTCGTTCATTGTATTGGTTTAAATCAATGCAAAACTTTTTCAGAAAAGAAAAATACGTTAGTAAATAAGCTTTGACAAAAATAGAAAATATCAGTATAATAGCAAGTTACATAAAATTGTGGTAAAATTTATATAAAGTATAAATAAATTTATGGCAGATCAAGACAACAGTGATAAAAAAGCTTTAGCCGCGACTGACTCAGTTCGCGAGCTTTTGAATATGGATTCAACTTCTAAACCTAAACATGCGCATGGTGATCCTGTTCAATCCACTGAAGCAGGACAGCTGCCTCCAGATTTGCCTTTCCTTGAAACTATAGAAGAGACTCCAGAGGAGGTGAAAGAAAATCTGCAGGAAAACCTTCAGCCTGCACCACAAGCGCCAAAAATTCAAGCTCATCCGGTTGAGCAAATTATTGGTCCAGCTAAAGATAAAGGCAATGAACTTTATGCCTTTTTCCTATGGGCTGCTAAAAATGTTTTACCTTATATTGTAATTTTTGCAATCGGATTAGGTTTGTACTTTTTCTACTTTAGCGAATTCACTTTTACTAATTGGTTTAACTCAAACAATATTACTTTAGAAAAAGTAGAAACTGGGAATAAAGATTTAGAAAAACTTAAGAAAGATGAAGCAGGTGAGTACATGAATTGGATGGGGCAATTTTTCTTTACGGTAAATGATGAAGCGATTATTGCTATGGATACAGATGTGTCTGGTAATGGGTTAACAAACTTTGAAAAATATTTGTTGAATTTGAATCCAAAGGTTTACAGTACTCGTGGTAGTAATGATCCAGATGGACAACTTGTAATAGAGAATATTAATCCATGGACTGGTAAACCTTTCTCAGATGCTCAGCGCGAACTTGTAGATAAATATATCAACAAAGAATTAATCAGTAATCGTATTACTGCTGCAGCGTTAACTCGTGGTATTACAAAATTTGCTGAATACGTAAGCACGGATTCTCCTTACTATGTTGCGCCAGAACAGTTGCGTGAAATTCAAAATAACAATCCAAGTATTTCTTCTCCGGAATTAGTTAGTAATCAAAGTGCGTATCAAGCAGCTCAACAAGCTGGCGGCGGCGCTAATTTAAATCCTAATTCAGATATTAATGAAGCAGTTCAAGGAAGATTAGAAATTCCGTCAAAGAACGTTTCAGTGCCATTAATTTGGACACAAAATGTTTCTGACTTTGACAAAGACTTGAAGAGCGGGGTTGTGCACTATCCTGGTACAGTAATGCCTGGTCAGATAGGAACAAGTTATATTTCTGGACACTCAAGTGGTTATGCTTGGGATCGTAGTCCTTACAAACAAATTTTTGCAATCTTAGGACAAGTAACTGATGGCACATCTTTTTCTATTACTGTAACTCAAAAAGATGGAAAACTTATTAAGTATCATTATGTTGTTGAAAGACGGGGAGAGTACTTGCCAACGGATCAAGCTCAATTCATAAACACAGCAGACTCCGTTGTTGCGCTTTCTACTTGTTGGCCAATTGGCTCAACAGCAAAACGTTTAGTCCTATTTGGCAAACTTAGCCAGACTGAAAGCCTATAGATTTTATTTTAGTTAAATAATACAAAAACCCAAGAATTCTTGGGTTTTTGCTATTTTGTACTAGTTTTAGAGGTTTTATATTTTCTTAGTTTTATAGTATTGACAATATTAGATATATATGCTATACTATAGTGTCATGGTAAAGAACCTATGGCAGACAGGTTATTGCTCATCAGCCCTGAAATATTCACTTAGTCAGGCGTGTGGTGGGCACTAATCTGTCTAACAACCGCGTTAGTCAGGAGCAAACAATAGTGTTTGCACCCGCATTAGCGGTGGTAGTTAGGCAAGTAGTACGCAGTACTTTTACAATTTCTTTGGAGGAAATATAAAATGAGACAGTTATTTTTTGTGTTTGTTGTTGTAGTTGCATTTGCAACTGTTGGATTTGGTCAGCAATCGGTTTTCAATACCAAAGACGAATGTCTTGAAGCTATTGAGATCGGAACATATAGTGTGTATCAATCACGGTTTCGTGCCAATGCTGGTCGAGTTAAAGGTTCTCCAACATTCTATCTTCCGAAAACTTCTTGTGTTAAGCAAGATGTGGCAGGTGGAGTTGGTGCTAACGCAAAGTGGACGGTTCAGGATAAAACAATTTCCTTTTCTCGTAAAAATGGCTTGATCTATCGAACAGACTGTGGAAACAGAGTTTACGAGATAGTTGAGCTAGAAGAAAAAGTTGAAGTTGTTCAGCCTCGACCTACTCCAACTCCTGTGGTAATTGATAACACTTGCAAACCAGGTGAAATTATTACTACTCCAATTATGGAAAAAGGAGTTAAGATCGGCGAAACCAAAACTGACGGATGTAATGAATGGGTATCAATCACTCGTGTTGAAACTCAAATCATTAACCCGTGTCCAGTGGACGCAGAGTTTGATGGAACCACAAGTTGGGGTTCGCGCCTTATTGGTGGATTACCACAAGCTGGTATTAGCGCTGGTGTTTCAATCGGAATTACTAAAGCTCGTGGTGCTGATTGGGGTGACTCATTAAAATCAGGCGCTTATGGTGTCGGGTTGCAAAGAGTTCAGCAAGCGGTTAATGCCAGTGAAGACGGAATTAAGCTCCGTATTCCAAGCTTGGGAATCGATCAAAAGATTTCCAAAGGCAAGAATGTAGATCTTGCAAACGGAGTTAGTGTTCGATGGAATGGTGACCGAGTTGCGCTATATCGCAATTTAAATGGTCAACAATTCCGTTGCGACGGATTCGGTTTGAAAAAAGGTTCTAACCTTGGAGTTTGGACAGACGGTAGTGGTCAAAATACTACTCCTGTAAAAACTCAGACTCAAAACCAAATCCCAACTCGTCCTGGAGTTACTCCTGGTAATAATAATCCAGGTAATCCATTGCCTGTTGGAAACAACGGTCCTGTTGGTGGAACAAATCCAAATAACGGAATTCCTACTCGTCCAACTCGTTTTACTGAAAGCAATGGCAGCACAAATAACTCAGTAGTTAATAGTTCAAACAATCTAGTGCAAGGTTGCGCTGGAAAAGTAAGAACTGTTAACGGACAACAAATTTGTTATTAATAAATTTGTTGTGGGTTTAGCTGTCTCAAGCACTTAGCGGAAATCAAATGATTTCCGCTTTTTTTATTTCCGTTTTTTGTTATATACTCTAGATATCAAATTCAAAGGAGGTTTTTTTGTATGAAAAAAATACTGTTTTTCATAATTATTGTTTTCGCGGGAGTGACTACTGTTTCTGCCCAAAAGCAACAAGGCAGATGGGTGCAATGTGTAGATCCTAATTCAGGTCACACAGTCCAATGCTTTATTCCAGACGGGCAACGGCAGACTCAGCCAAGAAGAGTTGTTACTTATAACCAACAACCTGCTGTGCATCAGGCTATGCCTTACGAACCTGTGTATCAAACACAGACTGTTCGCAACACGCAAGTCGATTATGATGTCGGATTAAGTCCTTGGTCTGGTCGCCCTTACGGAAGATACACAAGGAGAACTACTCGGACGGTCATCACTATAGAAACCAATTCTCCGAACTATCGACCAAATATTTATGTTGGCAACAATGGCTACTATTCCTCAGGCTACCCAAACTGGTAGCTATGCTTAATAGCTCACTTCATAGCAGCGTTAATTTAACTCGCTGCTTTTTTATTTGGATTTGCCCACATAAAGCAGAAATTTGCTATACTAAAAAAAAGTAATCTATCAGCAAAAATGAAAAAACTCTCCGTTGTTATACCTGCTTATAACGAAGAAAAGCGCATTGCAGATACCTTGAAAAATATTGATGGGTATTTGGAAAAACAGCTTTATGACTATGAAATTATTATTGTAGTAAATAATAGCAAAGACCGTACTGTTCAGGTCGTAGAAGAGCTCGCGAAAACTACAGTACAAAAAGCAATCGCAATGGACTTAAAAGAAGGTGGTAAAGGGAACGCAGTTAAGCGTGGAATTTTGGAAAAAGCAACCGGAGATATCGTAATGTTCATGGACGCAGACAATGCAACTCCAATTTCAGAGATTGAAAAGTTTTTACCGTACTTCGATCAAGGCTACGATGTAGTGATTGGATCACGTTACACTAATCCTGATTTGGTAAAAGTTCATCAGCCTTTGTATAGAATCATTTTGTCTCGCATGAGTAATATGTTGATTCAATTTATGGCTGTACCAGGTATTAAAGACACTCAGCTTGGCTTTAAAGCTTTTACTCACAAAGCAGCCGCAGATATTTTTCCTTTGGTGACTGTGTTGCGTTGGGGATTTGATATGGAAGTTTTAACAATTGCTTTGGCTCGCGGATTCAAAATCAAAGAAATCGGTGTGTCATGGACAGAGCACGGCGGCGGCCACGTACCTTTAATGGCTTATGTTGAATCTTTGATTGACTTGTTTAAAATTAAAATCCGATCTATTTCCGGTAAATATCGTAAATAAAAATTTATGCAAAATCGCATTCCAAAATTTCATTACTTTAATTCTTTAACTGCATATATTAGTATTGGTTTTGTGGTCGCGGTTTTAGCATTTGTATTTTTATTAGCTCCATCTGCTGATGCTGCTGTAATAAAAAAACCAAATGACCCTGCTTTTACAGATAATTCAGCAAACATAGACAAGCAGTGGGGTTTGGTGAAAGCGCATTTTTTGCAAGCATGGGAAAAAACAACAGGCGATAGCGGTGTTATTGTTGCTGTTATAGACACTGGTATAGATGCTACTCACGAAGATTTTGAATCTACGCGTTTTACAACTGGCTATAATGTTTTAACTGGAAAAACAATTTCTCGTCGTTCTAATTCAGATGACAACGGACACGGGACTTTAGTAGCTGGAATTATTGCTGCCTCTGCTAACAATGGTAAAGGCGTAGTTGGTGCTGCGTACGGCGCTACGATTATGCCTGTGAAAGCTTTGAATTCTAGCGGTAGTGGTAACGCAGCAAATATTGCTGAAGCAATTATCTGGGCTACAGACAATGGCGCAGATGTGATCAATCTTTCTCTCGGTGGAATTGGTTTTGCTCATAACAATAATTTGGCAGCAGCAATTAGCTATGCGTATAACAAGAATGTTGTAATTGTGGCAGCTGCGGGAAACGATGTTGCTATTACTGGAGGTAATTTAGATAACGAGCCAGTTTTCCCGATTTGCAATGACAATGGCAAAAATATGATCATTGGCGTAACAGCAACAGATGTAAATGATTTAAAACCAGCGTTTGCAAATTATGGAAAGACTTGTGTTGATGTATCAGCACCTGGTCGTAGAATTATTTCTACTATAAATCATGATCCAGTAAGTGGCGGTGCTGAACCAAACTCCTATGCGTATGTTTCAGGAACGTCTATGGCTGTGCCTTTAGTTTCAGCTCAGGCGGCATTGATTCGATCTTTGTATCCTGAAGCAAGTAATCGACAAATTCGCGACAGAATCATTTCCACTGCAGATAACATAGATAACTTAAACATTAGCCAGTGTGCAGGTGGTTCATGCAAAGGTTTGCTTGGAGCGGGAAGAATAAACGTTGTAAAAAGTTTAGATAAACAATTTTCAACAGTAGACGACGGCGATCTTGTTCAAATTAATGGAACTTTTGACTATTACTATATTAACGGCGGTAAGCGTCAGCGCGTTAGTCCGTTTGTACGCGGACAGCGCTTTAAAAATTTAGATATTAAGCAAGTTGATTTACTAGACTTAGAAAGTTTTCCAGAAGGATCTTACGCTGAACCGATTAATGGAACACTTGTAAAAAGTCCTAATGATCCAACTGTATATTTTGTTCAGACTGGTTTGCGATTACCTGTGACTGGTAAAATTTTTGAATTGCGCGGGTTCAAATTTTCTGATGTAGTTACGCTAACAAATGTAGAAATTGGTTCTTGGGTAGAAGGTGGTTTACTAACTCCGCCAGATGGCACTTTAATTCGCGGTCAAACATCTCAAACAGTGTATTGGGTGATTAGCGGAACTTTGCATCCGATAAATTACAACTTCTATGTGGATAGAGGATTAAATATTTTCCCTGTTATTTACGCATCGGATGGCGATATCAACAAGTTTCCTAAGGGGGATGCGTATATTTTATAGTTGATTTTCATTTGATTATCTTATACTGTAATAATAGCGCGTTTTAAACGTCTAAAATTAAGTAAGATTACTTAAAACTATTTCATGAAGAAACAAATATCATTTTTAATTATCAGCGGTTTTATTTTTTCCTTGTTAGCTACAACAGGAATTGCACACGCTGCTTTGCCTCAGGAAGCGGGATTTAATCCGAATAATTTAATAGACGACAAAATATTTTCCAACAAGAATACAATGACTGTTTCTCAGATTCAGAAGTTTTTGGAAGATAGAGGAAGTATTTTGGCTAACACTTCAAATTCATTTTTGGAATTGTACCGTGAGCCTGTTAATGACAGAGCAACAAAAGAAAGACTTGAAGATCCTGGTGCATCAAAAACAATTCCTCGTACTGCTGCAGAATTAATTTATGATGCAGCACAGTCAAGTGGAATCAATCCTCAAGTAATCTTAGTAACTTTAAATAAAGAACAAAGTTTAATTACTGGCCACCAAAATACTACTGGTGAAAGACTTCAACGTGCTTTAGATTTTTCTTTAGGTTTTGGATGTCCAGACACTCAGCCTTGTGGACTTAACTACAAAGGTTTTTACCAGCAGTTGTTTGGTAGCGTTGATGCAGAAGGTAATCGCTGGCTTGGTGCTGGTAAATCTTTGATGACTTCATTTAACACCCCAGGTGGTAGAGGTCCATTTTTTAATGGTCAGACTAGTAGAGTTGGTGATGTTATTTCATTGAGTAATACTTTAGGTGGATACGAAGGTGTAATGCCTCAGCAAAGTTTGGTTCTTTCTAACTCTGCTACTGCTGCGCTTTATCGTTACACTCCTCATGTTTATAATGGTAACTATAACTTCTGGCGTTTCTTTAAATCTTGGTTTGGTAATCCGTCTTCAGGTTCAGGAGGTAATACAAATTCACCAACAGGTAATTTAATCAAGAGTTCTAGCAGGGGCGATGTATGGGCTGTTGCTAGCAATAATCGATACAAGTTGCCAGTATGGTTGGCAGAAGCTTTAAATATCGATTTAAATAATGCAGAACGAGTTACAAAGAAAGTTTTAGAGGGTTATGATGACTCCGGTATGTATCGTGTGCCAGACAATACTTTAATTAGTGTTGACGGCAAGTATTTTGTGTTTGTTGGTAATCAAAAACGTTTAATCACAGAAAATCAAATTCAAAGTGCTGGCATGAATAGCCGTAATGCAATTAGAATTTCTTCAAAGGAAGCTAATGAATATCCTAGCGGCGCAGACTTTGTTCCTGTTGTAACAGCTCCGCCAGAATCAGTACCTACTCCAACGCCTTCAGTTCCTACTGTAAACGGTGCTCAAGAAGGAGCTGTGCTTAAAGGATCTGGTAATCCAGCTGTGTATTTGGTTTCAAATGGAAAATTGAAACTATTTACATACGCAACCTTCTTGCAGTATGGTGCTTTGGAGAAAATGCAAATTGTTGCAGATAGTGAAATAGCAAAATTCGCGAAAGATGGCTTGGTGCTCCCAAAAGACGGCAGCTTGGTTAAAAGTTTTAACTCAGCAACAGTTTATTTCTATGAAGAAGGTAAGAAAAAACCAATGGATGCAGAAATTTTCCGTAACCGTGGATTCTCTTTCACTAATGTTTATGAATTGGATCAAAAAGAAATAGATCAGCTTCCTTTGGGTCCATTCCCAACAGCAGCAAACAACACTTTCTTTAAAGATAAGAAGACAAGCGAATTGTATTTGTGGAAAGACGGCAAAAAGCAGAAAATTTCAGCGTTCGTAGCGAAGCAAAAAAGCATTACTCCTGACTTTACATTCGGCGAAGATACAATGAAAGATATGCCAGATGGCACGCCGATTTTGCCAAGAGAAGGAACTGTATTTAAGAGCGACAAATCCCCAACAGTTTATATTTTAAATGCTAACTTAGCATTTCCAATGACTGCAGCTGCATTCACGGCTCGCGGAATTACTGTAGCTCAAGTAAATATATTACCTCAAGCTGAGGTGGATTCTTATGCAAAAGGTTCGGTTCTAACTAAATAAAGCTAGAAAAATGTAAATCCCGCGAAAATTTTCGCGGGATTTTATGTTACAATATCTTCAGATGTCTTCTCCTTCAAAAAACATTTTTTGGCTATCATTGTCCAGAGTTATATCTCTGGGGCTTTTGTTTTTGGCCTATGCAAAGCTATTCCGCTACTTAGGTCCTTATCAGTCTGGGCAGTTTCAATTCGTTCTTTCTTACGTAACTCTGTTTGGTGTAATCATTGATTTTGGCATTCAGCAATACATAGTAAAGAAAATCAGTGAAGACCGTGCAAATGCAAAAAAATATTTCCACAATTTTTTGGCTGTGGAAGTTGTTTTGATTTTTTTGGTTTACGCTTCAATGATGGGGATTGCTTTTTTCAATAATTATGAACCTATAGTAATCAAAGCGATTATGATTGCCGGCCTCGGTGTGGCATTGCATGGTTTAATTTATCCGTTTTTATCTGTGCTAACTTCTTTTTACGACCTAAGAAGAGTAGCTTTTATGAACTTTTTAAGTTCTATTATTAACGTTGGAATAATTTTTGCAACTATTTGGTTAGGCGCAAGTTTTATTGTGTTAACAATCCAGCAGGTTATTTATTCTGTTCTAGCTATAACAGTTTATTATTTCTTTGTGCAAAAGCATATTGGTAAACCAGAAGTATTTAAAGGTATTCGTACTTTGGACTGGAAACTGGTTAAGACAATTTTTATTGCCGCGTTTCCATTTGCTTTACTTGTTGGTTTTAGCACGGTTTACAACCGTATCGATATAGTTTTGATAACAAGATATTTGGGTTATACGGAAACTGGTTTATATACAGCTGCTTACAAATTTTTTGATTTAATGGCTTTTTTCCCAGCTGTTGTTTCTCATGCATTGTACCCGCTTTTCACAACTTTGATGGCAGAGGGTAAGCGGGGAGAGTTGCGTGTGATTTTAGAAAAGTATTTGCGTTATATGATTGCGATTGCTTTGCCTGTAGGGGTTGGTGGAATGATTATGGCTAAGCCTGTAATTGTGCTGCTGGCTGGTGATCAATTTGCTGATGCAGCCCCGGTGCTTGCTATACTCGTTTGGGCTCCAACAGCATTATTTGTTTATATTGTCATGAATTCAATTGTCATTTCTCAGCTTACAAAATTTGCCATGGGAATAACTGGAGTTAATGTATTGATTAATATAATTGGAAATATCATTCTCTTACCGAGAATTGGAATTGTTGGCGCAGCTGTTATGACTGTGTTTTCAGAAGTTTTGCAGGGCGCTTTCTATTTTTATTTTGTCCGCAAGAAGATCACTGACTTCAGATTTTTCTCGTTAATTTGGAAGCCTGTTTTAGCGGCTGCGGCAATGGGTGGAATTCTTTGGCAAATCAAAGACATGAACTTGTTTTTGGTAGTTGCAATTGGTGTGGTTGTTTACGGCGTTGCTTTGTTAGCTTTGCGATTCTTCCAAAGTGACGATGTCGCATTCATCAGATCTATGATCAAACGCAGTGCCTAAATTATCAGCAAAGAAAACTTCAGACCCTGTAATGCGAATTATGCTGTTCGGTACTTTTGATATGGTTCATGAAGGGCATAAGAATCTTTTTCAACAAGCTCGTACATTGGCAAAGAATCCTTTTTTAATAGTTTCTTTAGCTCGGGATGTAAATGTGAAACGGATTAAAAATAAGTTTCCAGAAAATTCTGAACGCAAACGTTTGTCTGTAATAAAAAAGCAGGTAGAAGTTGATCAAGCTGTTCTGGGTTCGTTAAGTGACTACATAGCTCATATCGTTAAATATAAACCTGATATAATAGCCCTTGGTTATGACCAAAAAGCATATACTCAAAAGTTGAAATCAAATCTCCGTAATGCAGGGTTGAACTGTGAGGTGGTTCGCATGAAATCTTACAAACCAAGAATGTATAAAACTTCGATTTTAAAAGCCAAAAAGCTGAAAGCGAAATCATAAATTGTTGACAATATTGTAATTTTCTAATATAATATTGGATAAATTTACAAATTTAGGAGGATATTATATTGGATAGCTACAAGGAACGTGAGGATCGTCGTAAGTTAGGAAGTGCTTTCGGATTCCTATATGGCAAATTGTATTCTGGTAAGGTTACACTTTCTGAGTTAGAGTCTTTCATTTTTAATGAAGAGTTCGATTCAAAAATAAATTTGGACGGATCTCAATGCAATGAAGATGACAGAGAAATAATAGGGAGGTGTTATTTCAAATTCCGAGAAACTTTACATAGGAATCCAGATTGGGATGAAGTTGGTATCAATAAGCTTTGCGAAAGGATTAAGGACCTTATACTTTCTCGTGCCTTAGACGCAGAAACCCTAGCTAAGTTTATTGACATAGATATGTCTGAAATTCAAAGCATTCTTGATCAACAAGATGGTTTAGTTGAGGACTGTAGCTGTTTTTTGCCCGTTGGAAATTTTTTCCAACGGGTTTTTGTTACTTTTCTGAAAAGCATGCGTATTATATTTTGAGCTCAAAAACCATTTAATCGTGGTACAATTTAATCGTGGAACAAGCAGATAAAACAACTGAATTACAGGCAATAGCTTCTTGCCAAGACGGGCACATGGAATCTTTTGTACTTTTATATGACCGATACGTTGAGAAAATTTACCGTTTTCTCTATTTTCGCACGCTCCAAAAAGAGTTGTCCGAAGACATTACCAGTCAGGTATTTTTGAAAGCTATGGATAAAATTCAAAGTTTTAACCCAAGCAAAGGTACTTTTCAGGCATGGCTCTATCAAATCGCTAGAAATTTGCTAATAGACGAATTTAGAAAACGGAAGCCAATAGAAAATATAGAAGCGCATTACGACATTGCAGATAATACAGATTTAGAAAATGAAACGCAAAGCAAAATGTCTAACGAAGCTTTGCAAGAATTATTAAAGACTTTACCGGATGAGTCTCAGGAATTAATTACAATGCGTTTATGGGATGAACTTTCATATGCGGAAATTGCAGTTGTAACTGGGAAGACTGAGGGAAGTTTGAAAATGCAATTCTCACGAATCATTGGTAAGTTGCAACAGCATTCACATTTACTGACAATATCTATTTTTATTAAAGCATTAATTTTTACGAGGTGGTAACATGCTAACTCAAGAACAAATTACATACATTATGAATGAGTTGGGTTTGGACTCTGCAGATGTTGCGGCAAGAAAAACCATTGAGCGTATTGTTGCGTCTAAACCAGACGTAAATGTAGATGCGCGTTTTATTGCTGCTCTTAGAGATGATTTGCAGACTAAGGCTAATCAAATTAACTATAATTTAAACAACAAAACAAATAATTATTTTTCAAGCATTATGAATAAAATTCTTGCATCAGCGCTCGTGGTAGTAATAGTTCTTGCGGGCGGAGGTTTATGGTATGTTCAACAAAACGGCAGACCGTTAATCCGTACTGAACAAAATGATATTGGCCAGCTTTTGTCTGGTAAATACGGAGTAACTAATTTAGATCAAGAATCTTTCGGTAACTTGGCTACATTGGCGATTGTAGAAAACGGCGGTAGTCGCAGTCAATCAGGCGGTGGTAATGGAAATGCGGAAATGGTTACAACTCCATCTGCGACCGTTGGAAATAATTCTGTTCCGGGAATGGGCGGAGATAAAATGACAATTTTGCCTTATCCTGCACCGCAGAACTTTGAATTTAAATATGACGGCGCAGAAATTTCTAATCTTCCGGCAACGCAAGATGTATTTAAGCGTACTAAACCACAACAGTCTCCAGCGTTGGTAGATCGCATTTTGAATTTCTTAAGCTTTGGTTTGCTAGACCTTTCTCGTTTTACAGATGTCAAAATCCAGAACTTTAGTTTTGTTGAAGACCGGGATTATGGATATGGAATGAATGTAGATGTAATGCAGGGAAGTGTGAGTCTATATCAGAACTGGGAAAAGTGGCCGCAGCCTGATTATGGAACTTGCGGCGGTGCAGCAGAGTTGGAGAATCCATCTTTGTCTTCAGCAGAGCTTTGTATGCCTCAAACTCGTTTGAAGCCGGAAGATATTCCAAGCAATGAAGAAGTAATTGTTGCTACAAATGATTTTCTAAGTGTGTACGGAATTTCCCGCGATACCTATGGTCAGCCTCGCGTAATTGATAACTGGCGTGCGCAGTACGAATCTGCTGTAGACAGAACTTCAATTTGGATTCCTGAACAAGTGCAAGTTGTGTATCCGTTAGTTTTGGAAGGAAGAGAGGTAATGGATGAAGGCGGTAGTCCCAGCGGTTTGAGTTTAATGGTAGATGCCCGCACAAAGCGAGTAACTAGCTTGTATGAATTAACTACAAAACAGTTTGAACGTTCTCAGTATGTTGGTGAGAGTGATTCTAAGAGAATTGTTGATGTTGCTGAGCGTGGCGGATTCCGTAACTATATGTACAATGACCCGAATGGTCGCCGTACAGTATTGAACTTGGATACTCCGACTGTGGAGCTAGTTAAGATTTGGTATTCAAATGATAACTACCGAACATCAAACGAATTGTTTGTACCTGCATATGTTTTCCCTGTAAAGAATTGGGAAAAGAGCGGATACTGGAGAAAGAATGTAATCGTGCCTTTGGTACGCGATATTCTTAATAGCGATAATCAGCCTTCAATTATGCCAATGGGTGGCGATGATGCACCAATACCTGTTGAACCTGATGGCGGGATAGGGAATACTGGGGGTGGTAGTGGCGGGAGCGGTGCAGGAAGTTCATATGGCTCAAGCGCAGGCAGTGCTGGTCAGCAAACTGAACCGGCTGTGCTAAGAAACACTAATCGCTAGAAATCTAATCTAGCTGGAAATATTGTAAAATCTTGGAAAAACCCGCTTTGTGAAAGGCGGGTTTTTGTGAAAACTAGAGGTATTTACTGATAAGTTAAGAAATGTTAGTGTTTAGTTATGAAAATATCTAGTTTGAGAAAATGGTTTAATGAAAGTCGTTACGCATTACCTTTATCGATTGCATCTACTGTGATTGTGGTAACAGGAGTAGTTGCTTCTGTTTTCGGACCACCTCAGCCTCAAACAGGCTATGTAAACACTGATAACGCTCAGCAAGTTAAAATCAATTCTGAATCAGTAGAATTGAATAGAACTGATGAGTTGATAAATGGAAGTGAGGTTGCTACTGAATCTAATACGGTTGAAGTTGTAGCAGATGAGCCGACTGCTAATTTTAGCAGTAATATTCCAAAAGATGTTAAAAAGGAAGAGGTTATTAGAGCACCTGATATTACACCTCCGACTGTTAATGCAAATGCTGGTTCTGCTAAAATTCCATCTACAAGTCCAAATCAGGTTTTTGAAAATGTTCCGGCGCAACAAAAACCTGTACCAGCTTCAAATAATAGTAATGGTCAACCATCTAATACTTATGTAAATAGTAAAGGAAATACTATTCAATCTCCGACTCATTATAATTCTAAACCTGCTGGTGCTTCCGCTAAGTGTAAAGACGGTACTTATAGTTTTAGTCAAAGTCGTCGTGGTACTTGTTCCGGACATGGTGGCGTAGCTATTTGGTATTAGCAAAGATTAACTTCTGCATGATAGAAAAATGACCAAACTTAAAACAGCAATCTTCGCAGGCGGATGCTTCTGGTGTACTGAAGCAGTGTTTCAGCGTCTTAAAGGTGTGAGTTCAGTGTTACCAGGATACGCCGGCGGAACAGCTGAAACTGCCACATACGAACAAGTCAGCTCGGGAACAACTGGTCATGCTGAAGTAATCAAATTTGAATACGATCCGGAAATCATCAGTTACAATGATTTACTAACTGTGTTTTTCGCTACCCATGATCCCACTACACTTAACAAACAAGGAGCTGACGAGGGTCCGCAGTACCGCAGCGCAATTTTCTATTCCAACGATGAAGAAAAACAACAAGCTCAGCAATTCATCGCTCAGCTAACAAAAGACGGCGTGTTTGCAAACCCAATTGTAACCACACTCGAGCCGTTGACAGAATTTTACGAAGCAGAGGACTATCATAAAAATTATTACGAACGCAATTCTGGTGCAGGATATTGCCAAGTTGTAATCGGTCCAAAGATTCAAAAATTGAAAGAAAAGTTTTCTAGTTTACTGCAAAGCTAATTTTTTGTGAAATTTAAAAACGAAATCAATATTTTGATTTCGTTTAGTTAAAGTTATTTGCTACCGTTGGTAGCGCTCATTGCCAATGGTATTGCAATTGTTTCTTTGTCTAAGGCTTTGCTTCTATTTGCTACTTCATCCTCTTCTTCAAAGTCGATGTAGTCATCACCATCTATTAAGTCTATAGACATAGTCCAGACATATATATTGGGATTGTCTGTATCTGGGCAAAACTTGTAAACTTGAAAATCCATTCCTTTGGTTAAACCTATGGCTTCTAAATGGGAATTTAAGTCATAGAGCTGATCCTCTAAAATGTTATCTAGAAAATCTAGGACCATAGAGTCTGAAATGTTTATAATAGCTTCTCTGGTCCAAAGAAGGCTTCTGAGCTGTTGTTCACTCAAAAAATTTAATGTATTGCTTAGCAATGCATGAATTATGTGCGAAATATTAACAATCTCTTTTAAGTCATTCTGAAGACCGAGAATACCTGTTTCGTTATTCATTATAATTTCCTCCTGGCTTTATTTACAGATAACTTAACATAAAATTTCAATCTTACAAAGTGCTTGTATATTCACCAAGTTCGGTGCGTTTCAGATGGTACAGTAGCGCAGTTGTTCCTAGTTTGTTTCCCAGTTCATTTGCTAGTGTACGAATATATGTTCCAGATGAGACTTTGAATTCCATTTGTATAATTTGAAATTCTTGTTGCGGATTAATCTTCTCATTTAACTCGCTCCATCGTGCTAAAATCTCAGTTTGTCTAAAATCTCCACCCACTAAATTTACTGACTCTGTAATATTTGCATAGATTTTTTCCCAAGGAATATTTTCTGCGCCAAGAATTTGCGCAGCGTGAACAATCATTTGTCTAGTAGGTAACTCAATTGGTATATCACCTGACTTTGTAATTGCCCACAGCGGTTTGCCATCAATAGTTTTAGAAGAATACGCTGGGTATGGCAACTCATGCTTTCTAATAAGCGAATTAACCGCAGAGAGAATTTCCTGCGGGTTTTTGTGTTGGAAACTTTTTTGCTGTTCGGCTTCGCTTTGCACAGTATGAAGCTCAGTCAAGCCAAGAATATCAAAAGTATCAGAAGAAAAACCTAAAAGAATTTTTGCTTCATAGGTTTTATCTAATTTTAGGAACTCTTCTTTACGGTGCACCGCATCTCCGGCTAGAAGTAATAGTAAACCTTCTGCCATTGGATCAAGACGTCCGGCATAAGTAATTGGCACATTTGCAAGTTCTGGTCTTTCCGCGCGCAATTTTTCTATAGCTTGCAGCGGCGTAAAACCTAATGGTTTGTAATAGGGAATAATTTCGCTCATCTTGTATATTATAGCTATCTGGCGAATTTATGCTATTCTAAAGGTAATTAAAGATTATTTCTATGTTTATACTCATTTTGTTTGGTTTGATTGCAGCTGTAGTAATTGCTTCAATTAAACAGATTAATCAGTATCAGCGAGGAGTGAAATTTACGCTGGGAAAATTTTCTGGATCTATGGATCCAGGTTGGCGCATTGTGATTCCTATTTTTCAAAGCTATGAAAAAATAGATATGCGCATTCGGGCAGTGGATGTGCCGAATCAGGAAGCTATTACAAAAGATAACATTTCTGTTAGCGTTAACGCGGTAATTTACTATCGCATTTCCAATGCGGAAAATGCGGTAATAGAAGTGGAAAATTATTTTTACGCAGTTTCGCAGCTGGCTCAAACTACAATGAGAAATGTAGTTGGTGAAGTCACTTTAGACGAACTTCTTTCTAATCGTGTTGAAACAGCAGAGCGTATTCGTAAAATTGTTGATGAAGCCACAGATGCTTGGGGTGTTCATGTGCAATCTGTAGAACTGAAAGATGTTTTGTTGCCAGAAGATTTGAAGCGAGTAATTGGTAAGCAGGCGGAAGCAGAGCGGGAACGTCGTGCTGTAATTATTAAAGCTGAAGGGGAAGTTGCTGCTGCAAATAATTTAGCCAAAGCAGCTCAAACTTTATCTGCTTCAGATGGTGCCTTGCACTTGCGTACTTTGAGCACAATTAATGATGTAAGCTCTGATCAATCAAACACAATTATTTTTGCTATGCCGGTAGAAGTGCTTCGTGCATTTGAGCGTCACGGTAAAAAAGAATAATAAAACCTAATAATTATTTAATTCTAAATATACATGAACTTAATTTTCAATTGGCTGGTTTCAGCTGTTGCAATAGTTATTGCAGCTTACTTGGTTCCGCGCGTTTCGCTTGATTCGTTTTTCACTGCTTTAGTAGTGGCTGTTGTACTTGGTTTGGTAAATGCATTCATTAAACCTTTCCTGATTATTTTAACTTTGCCTGTAAATGTTCTAACCTTGGGTCTGTTCACTTTTGTGATTAACGCTGGATTAGTATGGATTGCTCAATTGGTTGTACCTGGCTTTGATATTGGTAACTTTGGTTGGGCAATGATATTTGCAATATTGTTATCGCTTATCAATTTGCTGTTCCGTGGCATGAACACTCCTGCAAACTCTCAGCAATAAATAAAATGAGACCGGATACTGGTTAAGTATCTGGTCTTTTAGTTAGACATGTTTAATTAAGATGCGCATTAGATGATGGATGGTCTTTAAATATATCTTCTATCGGTTTCCATTCCGACTGTTCAAGCATCTCATCACTAGCGAATGGTTTGGTCATGATAAACTGCACCGTTCTTTTGGGTTCTGAAAATTCAGTTTCAAAATCAGCTTCGCAGATAATACCAGCGATATAGCCAAGCGAAGTATATTTATTTTCCGTAGTAACTAAGCCTTCCATGGTCGTGGTCTTAAAATTGTTGAACTTTTTGCCCGACAACAGCATATCTCTAGCTGCTTGGTATAGCGTGGTTCGCATTTCGTCTGTGATCATGCCGCCTTTTGTCATTAAACAATGAATATTAAAATTCATTTTTATTTTCCTCCCGTTTGTATTGTTTCTAAATGCTTAATATATTAGTATTAATTTATCAATTAGTCAATATCTATGGACAAAATAACAAAAACAGAAGAAGAGTGGAAGAAAGATTTAACTCCTGAGCAATATGCGATTTTGAGGGAGCAGGGAACTGAACCTGCTTTTACCGGAAAGTACTTGGATAATCATGATTCTGGTGCATATACTTGCGCTGCTTGCGGGTTACAGCTTTTTAGCTCTGATACTAAATTTGATTCAGGAACCGGCTGGCCAAGTTTTTCAGAGCCTGCGAATTTAGAAAATGTTGAGCTTCGCACAGACGATAGCCATGGGATGGTACGAACGGAAGTCGTGTGCAAGCGCTGCGGGTCGCATTTAGGACATGTGTTTAACGATGGCCCTGCGGATAAAGGTGGACAGCGTTATTGCATTAACTCGTGCGCGTTGAATTTTGAAAAATCTTCACAGAATTTGTAAAACATTTTCGTATTAAAACCGCCTCAAATGAGGCGGTTTTTATATATACTTTAGTTTTTCTTGAGCAGAATTTTACCTTAAAGTCTTTAATCTTACTGTGATATAATTAAAAGGTATGTTTATGACAAATTCACAATCCAATGAGCTCATGGACTTTATTGCCAAAGGCTTTGCGTCCATAGAATAGCAGTTTGCATCTATCGAATCAAGATTTATTTCCATGGAGTCAAAAATTGATAACTTGCAAAATACGCAAGATTATATTTTAGGCGAACTTAAAACATTGAATGAAGAAAAAACCGTCAGTGGTTACCGTTTTAGACGCATGGAGCAATGGATTGAAAAAGCATCAAAGAAAATTAATTTACCTTACACACCATAATGAATGATTTGCAGGAAGTATTTAACCGTATTCGCGAAACACGACATAAAGCAAAAGAAATTCGCAAAATGTACAAAGACAGTTTAATTGCTCATCAGGAATATCAGCAAGTAGTTGAAAAGTTGGATAATCTAAAATTGCGCAAGAAACAAATTGAGACTGAAATCAAAACAGAGCAAATGGCTGATTTCCAAAAATTGGATGCATATAAGATGCATGTAAAAAATGATACCGAAATGCTCTCAGATTTAGCTTTAAACAAATTAGTTTCTGGTGAGACTGTAGAAGTAACTGATGAAGCTGGAGATAAATACGAACCTTTATTTACAGTAAAATTTAAGAAGTCTTAAAATGGAAAAACTTCGTAGTTTGCAGCAGCTGCGTTTGTTGGTGCGGCAATGCGAAATAGAATCTGAAAAAGTGGTTGGCAAAAAGCCGACCTCTTTGCGTTTAAAGCCAATGAAGTCCCAATGGGGAAGCTGTAACAGTAAAGGAATAATCGCCATCAATACAAAATTGATGTATTTGCCCGAACGTTTGGTGGCTTATATTGTTCATCATGAAGTTGTGCATTTAAAAATTCACGACCATGGCCGTGAATTTAAAAAGTTTATTGAAATTTTATTTCCAGATAGACTGCAGTTGGATTATCAACTACGTTTAGCTGCGCCAATATTACGCGCTAAGTTCTCTGATTAATTTACTGGCTAACAGAGAACATGATTTGTACTGGCAAATCATTTTTCATTGCTGGTTTGTCTGTGGATGCATTGAATTTTTTATCACCGTCATCTACATGTACCACCGCGAAGTATTTTCCGCCAGCAGTAATTTGCGCTGGAACTTCCAAATCCTGCTTTGCGCCAACACTTAGGTAACCGCTCATGCCAACGCTTTTACCTAGTTCGCCAGATGGTGTAGCTTCATGAATTGCAATGAATCCAGGTTTAGAAAGAAATACATTATCGATTGTAACATTGCTTCCGGCTAATTGAGTACTTACAGCGATTGTGTCTGAAGTCGGAGTTTGCGGATCGCCTTCAGGGTCAGTAGGGAAGTCTCCACCAACCACATCTCCTTCTTGAGGTGTATTTGTGGTTTGGTTTGTGTTGTTAGCTGAGTCGTTATTGCTGCGCTGTGTGAAAACATAAATTCCTACAGCAAGAAGCGCAATAACCACAACTGCAATGATAATATTTTGTTTCATATACTTGAAGTTAATTACTTAGGTATTATAGCATTATTTGACAAATCATTGTAAATACTTCATAATACCAACAACGATGTTGATTCATCTGAAAAAATAAAACCACCTAAGGAGGGTGTTGTATGAAAGTTAATAATACTGAGAGCTTAGGATCTTTGCATTCAAAAGATGCATTCGACAAGTTTTTGCAAGACGAATATGAATGTCCGTATTGTTTAAGTGCTTCACTTACCTGCGGATGCTTTTCATTCGATCAACGTGTTATTGATGAGATCAAGGGAGCTTATAGAGCTTCCATGAGGAAGAATGCTAATCCATACAGTCCTAGTAATAGAACTGTCGGTAAGCTTGTGGTCTTGGTAAAAGGTAATGAGAAAGAGCCAGAAAGAATCTTTGCTAGGTTTAAGCGTCAAACAGAACCAAGTGGATATTCACATATCGTGGCAATTAATTTGCCTCCAATCGCCCAAGAAATATGCCGTTCGTTAGCTTTAAGGAGTTAGTGAAGGAATTAGTGTTCTACAACAGTTTTAGCAGCGTTTTCTTTTTAGAATCGCTGCTTTTTTATGCTAAAATATACCTATATGACAATAGGAATTGAAGCAGAAAGAGCTAATAATCAAACTAAAACTGGGGTTGAGCATTATGTAAAAGAGCTTATTCAACAGTTTGCGAAAATAGATAATCAGAACAAATACGTTTTGTATTTGCAAACACCTCCGCAAGATTGGTTATTGCAATTGCCTAAAAACTTTGAATTGCGTGTTATGCCTTTTCCAAAGTTTTGGACTCAAATTCGTTTAAGCTGGGAAATGATCTGGAATGCTCCAGATGTTTTATTTGTTCCAGCTTCAACTTTGCCTTTGATTCATCCTAAAAGTGTTTATACAGAACATGATGTGGCATGGATTTACTATCCGGAAATTTTCACTTCCTACATGCTTTGGTTCCATAGAATTTTTTCATGGCTGGCGCGCAGCGGAACTACAAAAATTATTTCTATTTCTGAATCTACAAAACAAGATTTAATTAAACATTATCAAGTTAATCCTGCAAAGATTTCAGTCATTCAGCATGGCTATACTCCAACAGAAAATATTAATGAACCTCTTTCAGAAGAAGTTAAAAATAAACTTCCAGAAAAATATATTTTGTTTTTATCAACTTTGCAGCCTCGTAAAAATTTAGAGTTACTAATTGATGCATTCCGCGTATTTAAACAAGAGCATTCAGAATTACCGCACAAGCTGGTTGTAGTAGGAAAGCCTGGCTGGAAATTTCAGAATATTTTGAAAAAAATAGAAGATAATAAAGATATCGTGGTCTATCTTGGTCATATTGGGGATAATGAACGTTGGCCAGTTTATAAAAAAGCAGATATGTTTATTCACCCAAGTTTGTACGAAGGATTTGGTATGTGGATTCTTGAAGCATTTGAATGTGATGTTCCAGTGGCTGTCTCGCGGAATTCCAGTTTGCCAGAAGTAGGCGGTGATGCTGCTTTATACTTCGACCCCACTAGCAAGAGAGAAATTGCAGACACAATTTATAAAGTTATAAGTAATCCAGAACTACGTTCAGAAATGGTTTTAAAAGGTAGAGAACGTCTAGAGAGTTTTAGTTGGGAAAAATGTGCCCGCGAGACACTCGCAGTGCTTGAAGAAGTTGGAAGTAAAAAATAGATGCAAACTTTAAAAAAGTTAATTCCAAAACAAAATATTTACAAAATAATTGCGGCGCTTACCGCGTGGCAATTTTTAAGTGTGGCTTTGATGGCGATTGGTACTTGGCCAATTGAAATGGCGATTGTAAATACAATTTTGCTTGGTCTTTTTGTTTTGTTCGCACAGCCGTATTACAGTGTTCTATTGTTTACGCTTTCAATTCCGTTTTTTGTAATCTTGCCTAACCCAGTTTTGGAAAGTTTTCCAATGTGGAGAATTTTATTTGTTTTGTTGTTTGGGGTTTGGCTGCTTAGATTATTGCATGATCAGCGCGAGCGCCTGTTGAAAGTTTTTCAAATTCAACGTTGGTATAATGAAAAACCTCTTACTGGAACAAGATTACGAGAAGTTTTGGCAAATGCCGCGGAAAGAATTAATAGCCGCTTAATGCCTTGGGATAAAGTCGCTGTTTTGTTTTTAGTTATTGCTTTGTTTTCTTTGCTGGTAGCACGTTTTCCGATTCATGGTTTAAAGCAAATTTTGTTTATTGTTAACATCTATCTCTTTTATGTCGTAACGATTCATGTTGTAACTGACGCAACAAAAATTAAAGAGTTGATTCGTTATGTAATGTACTCACTAGGAATAATGGTATTGCTGGGGTTCTTTCAGTACATTGCAACATTATTTACGGATTCGTATTACTTTTGGCAATACTGGGCAACATTAGTCTCGAGTTTGTACTACGGCCAACCGCTTGGCACAGTGTTGAGTTATTCCAACTCTTGGTTTTCGTATTCAGGGGGTTCGCAGGTGTTGCGCATGTTTGGCGTTTTACCAGACACACACGCTTTTGGCGTAATGGCTATTTTCCTGTTAGGGTTTTTAGCACCTTATGTTCATTCACAGCAAAGCAATATTATTAAAACGATTAAATCGCAAAAATGGTATATAATCGCTGCTATTGTACTTACAGCTTTTGCGATTATGGCTAGCGGAACCCGCGGTGTTTGGGTGGCAATGTTTGGACCACTTGCTATTGCTATATTTGCGTATTGGAGAAAGTTTTTACAGCCGTTTATGAAAATTATGATCGCAGTGTATGCTTTAATTATTGTGCTGTTTATTATTTCTCCGTTTTTAACTCAAGCTTTGAATCTGGTTCGTACGATTAATGTTGATGATAGTTTTTTGAGCCGAGCCAGTAGTATTTATGATTTAAAAGAAAGTTCTAATGCTGGAAGATTGGCTATATGGCAGGAAAGTGCAAAATACGCGGCACTGCATCCTTTCGGAGTTGGTTATGGTAATTTCATTGTTTCAATAGTTCATGAGATTCCGGCAAGCGCAACTTTTGAAGAAGTTTCATCAATGAAAAATTTGCGTTACAATTTGCCGCAAGAATTTATTACAGCCCATAGTTTGTATTTACAGCTGTTAGTTGAACTTGGTTTTGCTGGACTGTTGGCATTTATACTATTTTGGTGGGAATACGCTGAACGACTGTGGAAGTTTTTGCGGCGTTACGGCAATAGTAATAGTCATTATGTAAACTTAACAGCGAGTATTGCTTTGGCGTTTATCTGGCTACTGTCATACGGAGCTTTTGATGTTACTATTTTGAATGATCGTGTGCTAATGTATATGTTCATTGGTTTGGCTATTAGCGGTTTGATATTCACAAAGTATGAATCTTTTGAGCCACATGATAAATCAAACCAAGCTTAAAAAGTGATATAATTTAAAAATGGAAAACAATTTAAACAATAAAGAAAACAGTCCGCAAGTTGAATATTCTTATCAGAAGAAGCCTTCTTCTATGAAATGGTTTTTGGCAATTTTGGTTGGATTTGTATTGATTGGCGGAACGTTTCGTTTGGGATATATTTCTGGCGAACGCGGCTACAGTTTTAATTCAAAAAACTTTTTAATTACCAACAAAGGCAATGCGCCTCGAGAGGTAAATTATGGTTTGCTATGGGAAGCATTAAATATTGTTCAGAGTAAGTATATAGATGCGGGCAATATCGACGCACAAAAGGTTTTGTACGGAGCTATTAGCGGCGCTGTTCGCGCAGCGGGCGATGAGTATACTGAATTTTTTGACCCTGAAACATTTGCAAGCTTTAAAACTGAGTTACAAGGAAGTTTTTCTGGTATTGGTGCTGAAATAGGTATGCGCAATGATAATATTACAATCATTGCTCCACTAGATGACAGCCCAGCACAAAAAGCGGGCATTCAAGCACAGGATTATATTATTTCTATTAACGGTGAATCTACTTCAGGAATGAAAGTGGACCAAGCTGTGAGTAAAATTCGCGGAGAAGAAGGTACTCAAGTGACTTTAACATTGTTGCGTGAGGGTGGTAATGGCACATTTGACGTTACTATTACTAGACAAAAAATTGAGCTTAAGAGCGTTAAGTTAGATTATAAAGAATCTAATGGAAAGCGCGTTGCTGTTATAACCATCTCTCGTTTTGGCGATGATACTCAAGAGCTTCTTGAAGCTGCTATAACAGATATTAATCGTAATAATCCAGCGGCTGTAATTGTTGACTTGCGTAATAATCCAGGTGGGTATTTGGATACATCTGTAGAAGTTGCATCAGAGTGGCTAGAAAAAGATAAACTTGTAGTAAAAGAAGCACATAGTGAAAAAGATGTTGTAAACTACAATTCAACTGGTAGTAACAGGCTAGGCAAATTTAAAACAATTGTGCTTTTGAATGGCGGTTCAGCATCTGCGTCTGAAATTTTAGCTGGCGCGCTTAAAGACAATGGAAAAGCATTGTTGGTTGGCCAAAAGAGTTTTGGAAAAGGAAGTGTTCAGGAGCTGGTTCCATTAGGGTCTAATATGGCTGTAAAGGTAACTATTGCAAAATGGATTACTCCTGGTGGAAAGAATTTGAATCATGATGGCTTAGAACCAGATATTGAAGTAGATATGACTGCCGAAGATTACACAGCAGGCCGTGACCCTCAGTTAAACAGAGCTTTGGAAGAAGCTGTAAAATAGACTTTAAAACCTCGGGATTGACCCGAGGTTTTATTTATGGTAAATTGTATAGTTAGTTTAGAACTTTAAAAAATAAATATAGGAGGAAAATACTAATGTCATTTGCTTTTATGGCAGGGTCTGAAGGTGAAGATTGCGATACTTTAGCAGAAGAGCTTGAAAATGATTTACTGCTATTACAAGAAAAAACTTCGCAAGAGTTGCATCCACCTGGTCATCCTAAATATGGTCGAATGCCTGGAACTGTTGAACTGGTTCCTTTGACACCAGGACAAGCTGGCTTTGCTCGTTTGCACGGAAGTCCGTATCTTACACAAATTTAACACGAAAATATGCGCTTGGATTTATTCCCGGCGTATTTTTATTTATTGTCTTTTTTAGATATAATATTAGAACTAAAAGATAAATCAGAAATAGTTATGCGAATTACTGCTCAAGAACTTCGCAGCAAATGGCTGCAATTTTTTCAAGAAAAGAATCACGAAATTATCCCGTCTGCCTCATTGGTTCCGGAAAATGATCCTTCCGTGCTTTTCACAATGGCTGGGATGTTTCCACTCGTTCCATACTTAATGGGCCAGCCTCATCCTAAGGGAACAAGAATTGCGAATGTGCAAAAATGTATTCGTACTATAGATATAGATGAAGTTGGTGATGACACTCACTTAACATTTTTTGAAATGCTAGGGAACTGGAGCTTCGGAGATTACTTTAAGAAAGAAGCAATTGAATGGAGTCATGAGTTTTTGACTGATGAAAAATGGTTGAATATTCCAAAAGAGCGTTTGGCATTTTCTGTTTTTGCTGGCGATACAGATGCTCCATACGATGAAGAGAGTTACGAACACTGGAAACGTTTGGGTGTGCCTGAGGCGCGTATTGCAAAACTTCCTAAAGAAGATAACTGGTGGATTGCTGGTACAACTGGGCCTTGTGGTCCGGATACAGAAATGTTCTATTGGATTGACGACGGTACTCCTGCTCCAGAAAATTTTCAAGAAACTAAAGACGACAAGCGTTGGGTTGAAATTTGGAATGATGTATTCATGCAATTTGAAAAGCAGGCTGACGGATCGTTAGTACCTTTAGCTAAGCAAAATGTTGATACAGGTATGGGTTTGGATCGCGTAATTGCGGTTTTGAATGGTCACCGTTCTGTTTACGATTCTGAATTTTTCCGCGGTATGTTCGATGTAATCGGTAAGAGTCAGGAAATTTTGTCTGGTGATGAAGTTCGTAAAGCGCGTATTATTGTAGATCATATTCGAGCTGCGGTTTTCATTGCTGGCGATGGCGTTGAGCCTTCCAATAAAGAGCGTGGTTATATTTTACGACGCTTGCTTCGTCGTGCCATGGTTTATGCTCGTGCGTTGAATTTGCAAGGAGAGT
The DNA here is from genome assembly GCA_964524735.1 of uncultured Candidatus Saccharibacteria bacterium. GTDB lineage: Bacteria > Patescibacteriota > Doudnabacteria > UBA920 > UBA920 > UBA920. The sequence continues at coordinate 33,538 of CAZGCV010000005.1, forward strand.
GGTTGAAAGGATTGATTGGCAAAGTAATGCAAGAGTACAGCGAAGCATATCCTGAGCTAATTACTAACTCAGAAAAGATTTTTTCAGCTTTAGAAGGAGAGCAGGATAAGTTCGGAAAGACTTTGGAAAAAGGTTTGAAAGAATTTGATAAACTTTTCCAAAAGGAGCAAAAAATTTCAGGAACAGATGCATTTAATTTGTATCAGTCTTTTGGTTTTCCTTTGGAACTTACCGAAGAACTTGCTATTAGCTATGGACAAGAAGTAAATAAAGAAGAGTTTGCAGAAGAATTCAAGAAGCATCAAGATTTAAGTCGCACTGCAAGCGCTGGAACTTTTAAAGGCGGTTTAGCGGACCATAGCGATGTTGTTGTTCGTTACCATACAGCAACTCATTTAATGCATAAGGCATTGCGAGATGTTCTTGGTCAAGATGTTTGGCAAAAAGGCAGCAATATTACCGCAGAGCGCACTCGCTTTGATTTTACCTATCCGCAGAAAATGACTGATGAACAAAAGAAAGCTGTTGAAGATAAAGTGAATGAATGGATTCAGCTTGATGCAAAAATGGAACAAGAAATGATGCCTTTGGAAAAAGCGCGCGAGCTTGGTGCAATCGGATTATTCGGCGAAAAGTATGCTGATACAGTATCTATATATACTGCAAAAGATAAAGATGGAAATGTAATCTCTCGTGAATTCTGTGGTGGTCCGCACGTTGAACATACTGCAGTGATTGGTAAATTTCGCATTGCAAAAGAAGAAGCTGTTTCTGCTGGAGTCCGCCGCATTAAAGCTGTGATTGAATAAATATTTTCTTGGTAAAGAAATCAAAAAAATAAAAATGAAACTAGAATTTTATAACTGCCCGTCACCGCAAAAGTTGGATGTCGCAAGTTTGCCAGAAGCGCCAGCGTTTTTGTCGTACCAACCGAACTTTACGCAAATAGAACAATTTGTTGAACAGTACAAAAATTTTAAAAATTTAATCATCATCGGTCATGGTGGAAGTATCACCAGCTTTTACGGAATATATCACGGTCTTCGCGAACAAGCCACTAAGCATGTTTACTTTGTAAGTACTGTTGATCCAGATTATATAAATGAATTAAAAAATTCACTGGACCCTAAAGATACTTTAGTTATTGCAATTAGCAAGTCAGGGGAGACTATTACACAAATCGAAGCTGTAATGCAATTTACAGATTTTCCCTTGCTATTCATTACTGGGTCCATGGGTCCTCTTGCGGAAATTGCTGAAAAACTTCACGCTGGAATTGTTTTGCACCCACCAATTGGTGGTCGCTACACAGGATTAACAGAAGTCGCGTTATTACCAGCTGCTCTTTGCGGTTTTAATATTGAAACTATGTACAAAGCCGCAAGAGAACTTTATGCGAAATACAAAGAAGATAATATTGCGTATGAAGCTGCAAGTGTTATGCAGCAACTGGAAGAAAAAGGCTACGTAGATATTTTTATGCCAGTTTACGATGCTCACTTATATGCTATGTCTAATTTAATTGTGCAGCTGTGTCACGAAAGTTTCGGGAAAGACGGAGAAGGGCAAACTTATTTTGCACATCAGGCTCCAGAAAGTCAGCATCATACTAATCAAAGATTCTTTGGAGGAAGAAAAAATATAGCCGGTTGGTTCGTGGCAGCTGAATCGCCATTAAAAGATTCGAATGTTACGGTTCCGGATGCGCTAAAAACAGTTGCGCTAAACACAAATACGGTTGGCGTGTTAGACGGTATGCCGTTGTCCGTTGCGCTTCATTCCGAATTGAACGGAACTTTAGAAGATGCAAAACTGCAAGGCATTCCAGTTGCTCTGCAAACCGTTTCTAAGAGAAGTGAAGAATCTGTAGGCCGCTTAATTGCTTTTTGGCAGCTTTACGCTGTTTATGGCTCTCTGCTGCGTAATGTAGATCCGTTTAATCAGCCTCAAGTCGAAAACAGTAAAAAAATCAGTTTTGATAAAAGGCTCCAGTATAAAGGTTTGCTGTAGTTGCATCAAAGCTAAAAAATCTCTAAAATAAATATAGAAAAGTATTCAAAACCCTTGAAATAAGGGTTTTTTGAAACGTATTTGAACTTATTTGAAATTATGACCAAAACCATCTATTTAAATCTTGAAGATGATGTTGCAAAAGTTGTAGCAAAGCTAAAGCGCGAAAAAGGCGCTGAAGCAGTTTTGGTTTTTCCAAAAAAGAGTTTTATTTTTTCTGACAGCATTAATCTTCGTTTGCTGAAAAAGCAAATTGATATGCTTGGAAAAAAGGTTTTCATTCTAACCATGGATGAACGCGGTCAAAATTATGCGCAAGAAGCTGGCTTTGAGCTTAAGCGCATGCCTCGTACTCAGCGTGCTAAATCTATTTCAGATATCCGACTCCGTACAGCTCCAGTTCCTGAAGCTGTTGCAACTATTTCTGAAGGATTCGATCCTGAGCCAGTTGAGCTTCCGCAAGAAAATCAGATTGAAGAACCAGTTGTAGTTACTCCTCGCAAACGCGCTGTTAAAACTGTTGCTAAAAAAAGCACTAAAACTGCTGTTAAGTCTGTCGCAGAACCTAGGGTAACAATGAAACGTCCAAACGTCCGTGTTAGTGATGCTCCTGCGATTCAACCAGTTCAGAAACAAGAAAACTTTTTTATCCCTCCAGATTCGAATGTTATTCGTCCTCAAAAGAAAAAGTCTTATCGAGCTTATGTGGTTGGTTTCATAGCGTTGGCTTTAATTATAATTTTACTGTTGCTTTTGGTTGTGCTGCCAAGCGCTAATGTTGTCGTGTTCGCAAAGCCTCAGGATGTATCAAGAGATATAGATGTTATTGCAGATGTAAATGCTCAAAGTACTGACAGCACAAAATTAACAGTTCCAGCTGTTGCTGTAAGTGAATCTCAAACCATTGCAGATACTTTTCAAACTAATGGCAAAAAAGAAGTTGGTAGTAAGGCTGAAGGGCGTGTAGCAATTTATAACTTAACTGGTAGTGCAATGGCATTGCGTGCTGGAACAACAACTTTGACCGTGGGTAATAAATCATATGTTTTTAAAGTCGATCAGGGCAATGTTCGCCCTGTAGCTAATGGAAATGACGCAAATGCAACTGTTGCAGATATTGTTGCTGTGGATGGGGGAGAATCATTTAATGTGCCGGCAGGTACCCGAGTTGAAATTACTAACCAGGCATTTGGCAGTCAACCACAGCGTTTGTACGCAAAAACAGTTACTCAGATTGTTGGCGGCACATCTCGATTTGTTTCAGTAATTACAAAAGAAGATTTAACTCAAGCTCAAAATGAGCTGGTTAAAAGAGTTGTTAGTGGTATTAACGGTAATTTAGCAAGTAGTAACGTAAAACTTGTTGAAGGTGCTTACACTATTAACGTTACTTCATTTACTACAGATATTCCGGAAGGAACTGAAGCCCAGAATTTTATGGGTGAACTAAAGGTTAATATTACAGGTTTGGCATTCGATGAAACTGCTTTAAAAAATATGGTTCGACAGCGTTTGTTAATGTCTTTGGGCGCAAACAAAGATTTACAGGGCGTAAATAATGATGAAGTTATTTATCAGATTAAAAATCTTAATTCAGATCAAGGCGTGATGCAGTTAGCGATTCATTACAAGTCTAAAGCACGACCTAGAATTGATGTAAAAGATTTGCAAAATAAGTTGGCAGGGAAGAGTAAGCAGGAGTCTTCTGACTTAATTCTTTCTAATAGCGATATAGAAAAAGTTGAAATTACAGTGCAGCCGCCATGGCAATCTGGCTTGCCTCGTTTTGGTAGTAAAATTCACCTAGAAGTTCGCGAGTAGTTGACAAAATCTAAAAGTGTGTTAAAATTAGTCCAATAAGTCAGATAAGTTAATTTCTGAAGGAAAAGCAAGAATTTGGGTAGTTCCGACACAAATAAAGATACAATTGAACTAGAAGGCAAGGTTATTGAAAGCTTGCCTAATGCTGTATTTCGCGTTCAATTGGATTCAGGTCAGGTTCTCCTAGGTCACTTAGCCGGTAAAATGCGCATTCATAGAATCCGCGTTCTGCCTGGCGACAAAGTCCTACTTGAAGTCAGTACTTACGATTTATCTAAAGGGCGAATTATTCGCCGCCTCCGCTAATCTTTAGCGGAAGACTAAAATTTTATCAATATTTTAGCGGCCTTAAAGCTGCGGGAACAGTTGTCGGTAGTTGCAAAACATTAGACCACAACATTTTTGTTCCCTGAATTGTAGCCTACAAGGCTTGCAAGGATTATCAATGAAAGTTCGAGCAAGTGTAAAACCAATGTGTAAGAAGTGCAAAATCGTAAAGCGATTCGGTCGTGTTTACGTTATTTGCGAAGTTCCTAAGCATAAGCAACGCCAAGGGTAATCCTTGTCGGTGCGTTTTTGTGTTTAAAATAATCAACTAATTAATTAACTAAGAATAACAGTATGGCTCGTATAGCCGGAGTAAATATTCCGAACGAAAAAAGAATAGAAGCATCTCTTCAGTACATCTACGGAGTTGGACCAACCTTAGCAAAGAAAGCACTAGCTGAAACTAAAGTTAATGCCGACATTCGCACTAAAGATTTAACAGAAGACGATCTTAACAAATTGCGTGATTTCATTGATAAGAACATCAAGACTGAAGGTAACCTTCGTCAGGAAATTCTTTTGAACATCAAGCGTTTGAAAGAAATCGGTTCTTACCGTGGTAATCGCCACAGCCGCTCACTTCCAGTTCGCGGCCAGCGTACTAAGACCAACTCACGTACTCGCCACGGCAACGTTCGCCGAACTGCTGGTAGCGGTCGTAAGAAGGCAGATAGCAAGACCTAATTTATAGAAATATGTTTAAAGACGAAGAAACTACAACTGAAAATATGGCTCCTGCATCTGAACCGACTGCTGCAGAAATCGTTGCTGCTGAAGTTGCTGCATCAAGTGCTGCAGCTGCACCAGCTGCGAAAATCAAAGGCAGCAAGAAGAAGCGTTCAAAGATTAAAATTCCTAAAGGAAAAATCTTTATCAATTCTACTTACAACAATACTATTATTGCTGCAACTGACCCGTCTGGTAATGTATTTGCTTGGGGTAGTGCAGGTAAAGCTGGATTTAAAGGATCTAAAAAGTCTACTCCATACGCTGGTGGTAAGACTATGGAAGATTTGCTTGTTCGCATTAAGGACCGCGGCCTAACTGAAGTGGAAATTTTCATTAAAGGTATTGGTACTGGTCGTGAATCTGCGATTCGTGCTTTGCAAGCTTCCGGATTGACTGTTTTGACAATTAAGGATCGTACGCCGTCTCCACACGGTGGTGTTCGCCAGAAGAAGGTGCGCCGCGTTTAATAACGGCAATAACGATATATATGAGATACACAGGACCTAAAGTAAAAAGAGCCCGTCGCCTAGGAATGGCCTTCACTGACAAAGATGCTCGCATCTTGCAGAAGCGCCCAACTCCTCCAGGACAGCACGGTGCAAACCGCGTTCGCATTTCTGAATACGGTTTACAGCTTCGCGAAAAGCAGAAAGCTAAAATCAATTACGGTGTTCAGGAAAAGCAGTTCTTGCGCTACTTCGATAAAGCGTTGAACAAACCTGGCGTTACTGGTGATTTGTTGCTTCAATTATTGGAACTACGTTTAGATAATATTGTTTACCGTTTGGGATTTGCTGAGACTCGCGCTCAAGCTCGTCAATTGGTAAGTCACGGCTTCTTTGAAGTTAACTCTAAGCGTGTTGATATTCCATCTTACGCTACTAAACCAGGAGATGTAATTACTGTTCGTGACAACAAACGCAGCAGCAAGTACATGGAAGTTCGTAAAGAAAAGATGAAAGGCTTTAACGCTCAGGAATGGGTAGAACTACAAGCTGATAAGCTAACTGGAAAAGTTCTTTCTGTACCAACTATGGAACAGATCGGCAACCAGATTAACACTCAGTTGATTGTAGAACACTACAGCCGCATTTAATCTACTAATTAAATTTATATTAATTAATCGCTTCTCTAGTAAGCTCGCCACCGCAAGACTATTGGACGTTTGAGCATTTAAGGGCCAACCAGAAGCAAGAAGGTTTATATGGAACAAATTCCATTACCACATCAAGCCCGAACTGAACATTTGGGCGGCAACTCCTACGAAGTAACATTGGAACCATTGTACCCAGGGTACGGTGTGACCATTGGAAACGCAATGCGCCGCGTATTGCTATCTTCTATGCCAGGTGCAGCAGTGACTGCAGTTAAGATCAAATATGTTGATCACGAATTCTCAACCGTTCCAAACGTAAAAGAAGATGTGATTCAAATTATTTTGAACCTTAAGCAGCTTCGCTTGCGCAGCTTCTCACGCGAACCAATTCGTTTGAGCTTAAAGGCTAAAGGAGAAGGCGTTATTACAGCGGAAATGATCGAAGAAAATGATCAGGTTGAAGTTGTTAACAAAGATTTGTACATTTGTACTCTTGATAACAAAAATGCAGACCTTGACATGGAATTGGTTATTGAGCAGGGACGCGGATATGTTCCGGTTGAAGCTCGCGCTGAAACCCAGAAGCTTGAAATCGGTATGCTTGCAATAGACGCAATTTATACTCCAGTTCGTTCAGTATTCTTTGATGTATCAAACGTTCGTGTTGGTGGAATCACTAACTTCGACAAATTGGTACTTCGTATGGAAACTGATGGAACTATTTCCGGAGAAGAAGCTGTAGATATTGCATCTCACATTCTAGTTGATCACTTCTCTATGATGTTCAACAACGAAGGTGCGGCTCGCATGGAAATGATGGCAACTCCATTGGTTGCGGAAGAATCTCCAATGATGGATGAAATGTCTGCTCCAGAACCAGTTGCTTCTGAACCAGTAAATACTGGTACAAGCCTAGATGAGATAAATCTTTCAAACCGCGCAAAGAATGCTTTAGCTAAAGCGGGCATTAATTCAGTAGAAGCTTTGCAAGGTTTAACAAATGATGAAATCTCAAATACTGCAGGATTAGGCGAAAAGACTATCACTGAAATCCTAGAAGTATTGGGACGTAATCAATCTTAATTACTTAATCGCTATGAGACACTTAAAGAAGAAAAAATTCGGGAGAGGGACTGATCATCGTAGAAAATTGCTGCGCACACTAGCGTCTTCAGCGATTTTGTATGAACGTATTGAAACCTCTTACTCAAATGCTCGTGCTGTAAAGCCGTACATTGAACGTTTGATTACTCGTGCTAAAGAAGATACTTTGCACAACCGCCGTCACTTGCTAAGCAAGTTGACTCGTAACGCTACAGCGAAAGCTTTGGAAGTTTACGGTCCTCGTTTTGCAAGCCGTCCAGGTGGATACGTTCGTTTGATCAAATTAAATAATCCGAAAGCCGGCGCTTCTAAAGCCGTATTGGAGTTTGTAGAATAATATGCCACAAGAACTTAAAGGACAGAGAATTACATTAGCAAAAACTGTTACTCGCGTTTGGCATGAAATTGATGCATCATCTGCACCTATGGGTCGTGTTGCAACACAGATTGCTAACTTGCTTCGCGGTAAGAACAAGCGTGACTTTACCCCTCACATGGATATGGGTGATTTCGTTGTGGCAGTTAATGTAGACAAGCTAAAGTTTACAGGTCGTAAGATTGAACAGAAGAAGTACTACCATCACTCAGGATATTTGGGTGGTTTGAAGACAAAGACATTGAAAGATGAAATTGTTCGTTCTCCAGAAACTGTACTTCGTAAAGCTGTATTTTCAATGATTGATGATGTGAAGTTCCGCAAAGCAATTCTTGCTCGTTTGAAAATTGTAAAAGGAACTACTCACTCTTATAACACTAAAGGTCGTGCGAAAGCAGAAACCAGTAAAGCGAAATAATTATGGCAGAAACTACTAAAAAACCAGCAGCAAAGAAAGTTGTAGCTAAGAAAACTGTAGCAAAGAAAGCTCCTGCAGCTCCAAAGCCAGCAGTTAAGAAGCCAGTTGTGCAAGCAGTTGAAACTGCAGCAGTTCAGACTGCTCCAGAAACTCAGGCTTTTGCAAAACCAACTTTGGCAAAAGGCAAGTATGTATTCGCTACAGGTCGTCGTAAGACTGCAATCGCAAACATTCGTTTGTTTGCTGGCAGTGAAGACAACATTGTGAACAAAAAGAAACTTGATGTTTACTTTGGTCAGACTGGAATGCAAAATACTACTCTTCAGCCCTTGGCTCTAACTGGTTTGCTTGGTGATTTTTACTTCACAGCTAATGTGAATGGCGGCGGAAGCAATGCTCAGTCAGAAGCTATTCGTCACGGTATTGCTCAAGCGTTGGCATCTATGAATCCAGATATGAAGACTGTTTTGAAGAAGAACGGTTTCATTACTCGTGATCCTCGTGAAAAAGAACGTAAGAAGCCAGGTTTGCGCCGTGCTCGTCGTTCTCCTCAGTGGGCAAAACGTTAATTTGCAAACTATCTTACAAAAACTCTCCGAAAGGAGAGTTTTTTATTTTCGTCACATATTTGCGGGATTGCAAAATTTATCGCATAACTAAGAAAGATATTGACAAACCTTGTTAGCAGTGCCATATTAGAGTATAGGTATCTGGGTTTTTGATAAATTTCTCATAAGAGAAAGTTATTATTAATTCAGATAACTGAATTTTATATTAAAAATAATTAAATCAAATATTAATATTTGAAAAGGGTTTTCAAATGAGAAGATTTTTCAATTTTGTATCAAAGTTAGCGTTGATTGCGCTCGTTGCTACATCTGTTGTTCCTTTGAATTCTATTAGCGTTGCAAAAGCAGCAGCTAATTGGGATGTATCAGGGAACTATACTTTTAGGTTCGTGTATAACGGATCTGAATATGACCACAATGTTAATTTGAATCAAAATGTTTCAAATGATTTAACTGGTGGTGGTTCACATGCTGCTTATGCATGGTCTTTAATATCAGGTAATGTAGTCAATGATAACATTGTATTTTCTGCAAATTATACAGCTACTGCTGATGCGGTGACTCCTTTAACAACTATGCAAGTAACAGGGACTGTTGCAGCTGGTGGTTCTATGAGCGGTACCTGGAGTGATAACTATCAAGGTGGAAGCCGTCAAGGCACATGGTCAACTGTACAGGGTACAGCTGAAGAAAATACAACAAATATTATAGTTGTTACAGCAAATACTACTAATACTGAAAACACTCCAGGATGGATGTTTAATCGCGATGTCAGTACTTCAACCCCTTTCTTGTTTAATACAGGTAACGAACAAATCGGTACAGGAAGCTTGCAGATTGATCCAATTGGTGCAAATCCTTCCGACAAGATGATTGCTGAAAACTTTATCAATAAACCAATTGCAGATATTGATTCTATTTCTTTCGATTACAAATTAGGTGTTGGTAATGAAGGAAGAGACGAACACGTGTACATGAATGTGTACGCTAACTTCGGTTACTCTGATGACTTAAAATTCTATGACTGTCGTTACACTGTTTTAGCTAATATAGCTTCTTCTGGTAACTATACGACTATTACTTTTGATCCAACTGTTGCTCCATACTCTGTATTTACTAGAACTGGTGGATCAGCTCCTATTTACACATGTCCAGCTATACCGGCAGACATGAATACTTTAAGCCCTGGTTCAAATGTAAGAATGTTCGCTCTAAATATGGGCGATACTTCTGATGAAGACTTGGGTATGAGTGGATATTTTGACAATGTGGTAGTAGTTACAAATGAAGGTACTACTATTTACGATTTTGAACCAGCTCCTCCTCGCACTCCTTCTAATATTCAGATTATCAAGGAATGGCAGGATTCAAATGGGGTTGTAGTTCCTGCTCCTAGTAATAAAGGTGATATTACTATTACTGTAACTACAGAAAATGGTAATGATGATGAATGTACTTACAACGGTAATGGCGTGCTTGAATGTGATGGTTCAATTAATAGTTATACTGATGAAACTATCGAAGTAGAAGAAACAGGTGTTCCTGCAGGTTGGACTGTTGTAGATGCAACGGTGGGTGATGAAATTGTTCCTGTTTGTCCTCAGGTTGGAGACGACTTCAAAGGAGCGGTTGATTGTACTCATAAAGTGATTAACAAACAAAACACTCCAAAGCCATGTAACCAAGAATTGGTTGTTAATGGTAGTTTTGAATTACCTAATGTAACTAAGTCAGAAAAATGGGATGTTTACCCTTCAGGCACTCCTAGTTTAGGATGGTCTGCTGAATGGATTAACAATGTTGGTGGCGCACAACCAGTAAAAGCTAATGTAGAAATTCATAAAAATGGCGTTGTTGGCGGTTGGTCTGCTAATGAAGGGGATCAGTATACTGAACTAGATTCAGATTGGACTGGTCCAGATAATGCTCAAACTGGTGAAAATGCTTCTGTTAGAATCTATCAGGATTTGGTAACAAAGGTAGGTGGTAACTACACAGTTACTTTCTATGCTTCTCCTCGTCCTGATCAGTCTGCAGCAGACAATTCAATTCGCGTAAAAGTTGGAAGTGTGAATGCTGTAGTAAATGCTACATCTTCATCTTCTATTGTGTGGTCTAAATACACTTACACTTTTGAAGCTACTTCAAATGTGACTCGTTTAGAATTTGCAGATGAAGGTCCTGGAAACTCTTTTGGTGGTTTCTTGGATGACGTAAGCGTAAAAGAAGACTGTGTGTCTGATGTTGTAGTTTGTAAAGAAGACACTTACGGTAAGAAACTTTCAGGTTGGACTGTGTTCTTGAAAGGCGACAAACTGGAAACAGTAGAAGTTAAGCCAGACGGCACTAATTACTTGTCTAGCGAGCTTGTTGCTGGTAAATATGCATTAGAAGCAAAAGGAACTTACACATATCGTCCTGGAAGCTCTGGTGATATTAGCGATGCTGGATTCACTAAGCGTGAAGTGGGTGAATTAGGAGCAACTGTTGGTAATCAGTGGATTGATGTAAACACTCTTCCAGGTTCATGGGCAGGTTACCTAGGTTTGCAAGTTGATGGTGTTAACCCAGCTTGGGGACCATTGAATTTAGTTGATCACGAATACAATATTACTAAAGTTCTTCCTGTAGACAACAAGATAAGCTTCCGCATTCTTGATGATGTTTACTCTGATAACTCAGGTAAATTAACAGTATCTATTTACCCAATTTATGAAGGCGTTACTGGTGAAGATGGCTGTGTGACTTTGCAGAATGTTCCATACTCTCCAAATGGCGGAACAGAATACACTCTTGATGAAGTAATGCAAGATGGTTGGGAAAACGAATCTGGAAAAGGCTCAGAAGTTATTGTTGATGGAAACGATGACGTATTTACTTTGGTAAATGAATGTACTGGTGAAAACTGTGTAATTCCTTGTACTGAAGAAGGTTTCGGATGGGCTTCATCTGTAGTTACTGGCGAAGGCAAAACTTGGCAGGGGCTTCGAAAGAACAATACTCCAGTTATTGCTCAGCGCAGCAATCCTAGCTTGGCGGTAGGCGAAGCTGATTGGGTTTCAGGTG
>CAZGCV010000006.1:0-5112 GCA_964524735.1 uncultured Candidatus Saccharibacteria bacterium
GCCGCCACCCGCAACAACAATTCCACGATGCATAATATCTGAAATAATTTCTGGAGGAATTTCTTCTATTACAGCTTTAATATTATTAACAATAACTTTAATAGCAGGTTGAAGAGCTTCGCGAATATGCGTATCTGTTATAGTGATTTCTTTTGGCAAACCAGATACTAAGTCACGACCACGGAGTTGCGCTGCCAAAGGTTCTGTAAGCGGATACACAGAACCGATTTTAATTTTGACATCTTCTGCAGTGCGAATTCCAATTAACATGCCGAAGTGGTCACGCGCATACTGAACAATATGTTCGTTCATTGCATCACCTGCAATGCGAACGCTGCGAGAAATTACCACACCACCGAGTGACAACACTGCAATTTCTGTAGTACCACCGCCAATATCTACCATCATAGAACCTTGCGCATCTTGAACTGGAAGACGTGCGCCTATACTAGCGGCCATTGGTTCTTCTATTAAATACGCTTCGCGAGCGCCAGCGTTAATTGCTGCATCTTGCACAGCACGCTTTTCTACTTCTGTAACTCCAGAAGGAATTCCAATCACCACTCGAGGACGACGAAGAAAAGAATAAGTATCGCTATGAACTTTATCTATGAAATAGCGAAGCATTGCTTCTGTAATTTCGAAGTCAGAAATAACACCGTCTACCAAAGGACGAGTTGCTACTATATGAGCAGGTGTACGACCAACCATACGCTGCGCTTCTGAGCCAATTGCCAAAATTTGCTTGGTGCGCTGATTTACAGCCACCACAGAAGGTTCATTGATAACAATACCCTTGCCTTTTACATAGACGAGGGTATTGGCTGTGCCAAGGTCTATTCCTAGATCCTGAGAAAATCGTTTAAATATAGCGTCAAACATTTGTTTTTGAGGTCTTTCTGTATAAATCGGAAAATACGGCTAAAATCTATTAAAATATCAAAAAATCCAGCCTAACTCTAATCATTTTAGCTGGATTTTATGGGTATGTAAACCTTTAAACTTTAACGCATTTAACTATATAAGATGAGGGAATATTAGTTTTTAATATCTTATCTTTTATCAGATTGACAGTCTTTGGTTCTATTATTTTGATTGTAAATAAACCATACTTTGCAAAAGTATTCACATATAAAGATAGAGGTCTCTTGAGTTGGTAATACTCAGCATGATGTTTTTTACCATTTACAAACCAATCTTTGTGAACTTTTATTTTTCTGTTCTTAATGTAAAGCTTGGCTCGATCGATTAAATCTTCTTTACCGAATTTAAGATAAGTATCTGCGCTTGCCAAGTACATTAACGGATGCATTTCTGAAAAAATAAGTATCCCGTTTGGCTTTAATATTCTAGAAATACCTTTCGCGAGCTTTTCAATATTCTCGATATAAAAAATCCCCTGATGGATTATCACAACATCAAAATGATTTTTTTGAATTCTGGAAAAGTCAGACCCTTCTCTGACTTCATATTTAATATCTTTAGAATTGTACTTATTCTTAGCAAAATCAATAAGTTTCTCTGATATATCAGAAGCTCTAATCTCTTTTACTTTTGGAGCAAGTTGACGAGCCAAAAAACCATTACCGCAGGCAATTTCATAAATTCTCTTATTTTTTAGTAAACCAATTTCGGCAATAATATTTTTGGTGGTCTCCCGCATGACTCCGACCATTTTAGCCCCATTATTTCCTACTTTAGTGTCCCAAATTTCCGCAATATGCTCAAAAGAAGTTGTAGTTTTCATATACTTATGAACAAAATTACTCTTTATATATAGCTGATAAATCTTTAACCAGCTTTTTATAATCACCGCTATTTACATATTCCCAAGACTTTAAATAATCCATAGCCTTATATTTTTGCATCATTTTAATATCCGAATCAATTCTCTTTGGATCTTTCAAGACATCTAAAATAACAGCTTTATGGATAGAGTGTACTGGAATATGAACTAAAGTCACTTGACTATGATTATCGCCGAATAAAGTCTTCCATTTTTTTATCAAGTTAATGCTATTAATTTTAGTATTATCTGTTAACAATCTGTGTATTAATTCGTGAGTTAAAATATCTACAAACTCTTTCGGAGAATATTTCATACCAATTACTAAAGGATCACTAAAAGCGGCAAATCCAGGTGCTATATACACATCTATAATATTTTGGCGGAAAGTTAAGCCAGTTAGCTTGTGCAATCCTTGAAGTATTTTATTCTCATATTTACCCCACTCTTTCTTATAAGCAACAACTTTTTTATCAACATCAGTTAATGTAAACATTTTTTTATTCTTATTCCTAAGTTCATGCAAAGGAACGGAAATGTTATGATAAATTAACCAAGCATTTTTTATTCTAATCTCAGGAAAATTTTTCATTACCAATATTTAATAAGCCTGTCCGAACAGCCACTTGCGTTTGGCTGGTTTGTCACAGTGGAAGCATTTTGCGTCTTCGTTCATGTCTACATTTTCCAAAGGCAGACATCGAGACACAGACTTTGTTGCAGTCTTAATATCTCTTTCACAAAGAGCATCTTCACACCAGAATACGCGAACCAATGAACGTTCGTTTTCTAAAATATTCTTGTACGCATCAAAATCTGCAGCATCTTTAGTTAAAGATTCTTTAACTTGTTCGGACTTCTTCAACAGTTCGCTTTGAATATAATCCAAAACTTTAGGAATTTCATTTGCTACATCAGCAACTGGTAGAAAGCCTTTTTCTGAAGTATCACGGCGCGCCCACTTAACTTGAGCATTTTCAACTTCTTTACCACCAATCTCAAAACGCATCGGAATACCCTTAATTTCCCATTTATTCAAACGGCTACCAAAAGATTCGTTAAACTGATCATCCAGCTTTGCACGAACACCGGCAGACTTTAGAGAATCAACAACACCCTGCGCAAAATCAATAATTTCTTTTTGCTTTGTTTCATCTTTATCTTCCAATACAACTACCACAACCTGAATAGACGCCACTTTTGGTGGCAACACTAAACCAGCGTCATCTCCGTGCGAAAGAATCAATCCACCAATTGAACGCGTTGAAAGACCCCAAGACGTTTGAAATGGGTTTATTTTTTCGTTGCTGTCATTTAAATATTCAATTCCAAATACTTTCGAAAAGTTATCAGACAGATCATGAGATGTTGCCGCTTGCAAAGCCTTACCATCTGGCATTACAAGTTCAATGGTATAAGTCTGCTTTGCACCAGCAAACCGTTCGCTTTCACTTTTAATACCAACATAAGGTGAAATAGCAAAAACTTCCTGATAAAATTCTTTGTACCAGTTTAAAGCTTTCAAAGCCATTTCATTAGCTTCGTCTGCTGTTCGATGCACAGTATGACCTTCTTGCCACAAAAATTCTGATGTACGCAAAAACGGATGAGTACGCTTTTCCCAACGAACCACATTCGCCCACTGATTAACAAGCAATGGCAAATCGCGATAGCTTTTAATCCACTTCGCGAAAGTGTCGTACATAATCGTTTCAGAAGTCGGGCGCACTGCATATGGCTCGCTTAACTCTTCCCCGCCAGCATGAGTGACAACTGCAAGCTCTGGAGAAAACCCTTCTAAATGATCTTTTTCTTTTTCAAGCAAGCTCATTGGAATAAACATTGGGAAGTAAACATTTTGCACGCCGCCTTCTTTGAACTTTGCATCCAAATACTGCTGCACACTTTCCCAAATAGCATAGCCATGAGGCTTAATGATCATACTGCCTTTTACATCAGAATAATCTGCGAGGTCGCCTAAAACAACCAAATCGTTATACCATTCGGAAATATTCTCTGATTTCGGAGTTAAACCTTTTTTCTTAAAATTACTCATATTCTTCTAAGGCTTAGTTAAACAAGTTCTTAATAGTTTCTAACTGAGATACATCGCGTGCAGTAATTACTAGCATTAATCCAATTAAAAGCATAAAACCAATAGCATTTGCATACTGCTCTATTTTGGCATTATTACGCTTTCCACGGATTTTTTCAATTATTAGGAACAGGATGCGACCACCGTCCAACGCCGGGAAAGGCAATGCGTTCAATAATGCCAAGTTTAGAGAAAGGAACGCAGCAAACTGCAATAAAGGAATAATTCCAAGATCCGCAACCTGCCCTGTAAGCTGCGCGATTTTAACTGGACCACCAAGACTTTCTAAACCATCACCTGCTGAAATTAAATTATACAATCCAGTCGCAATGTTTGTGAGTTGCTGCCAAGCTGTTGCAAACCCCTGACCAATTGCTGGTAAAGGAGAGAACTGCAATTTTCCATACAACGCCAAACCAATTCCCAAAACTGCACCTTCTTCAGAAGGAACAGTTGCTTTTACAGTTTGTGTTTCATTTACACGCTGCAAATTCAATTCGATTTCCTGTCCACGGTTTTCACGAATGTATTGCTGCAAACTTTCTACAGATTCAAATTTCTGACCATCTATTGAAATAACTATATCGCTCGGCTGAATTCCAGCTTGCTGTGCAACAGAATCTTCTTGAACGTCCAAAATAGCAACGCTGCGATTAGCAAAAGTTGCACCATCTGGAATTTCATCTGTGCTATTTACCGCAACTGGAAGTCCTGACATAAAACCAATGGATAGCAACAACCCTGCCAAAATAAAGTTCATAATCACACCAGCAGACAAAGTAAAGAAGCGCGGCCAAAATGGCTTGTTTACAAAACTTCGCTCATCTCCTTCGGTGTCATTGTCTTCGCCCATAATCTTAACGAAACCACCTAATGGAATAGCATTAATAGAGTAAACAGTTTCATCTGATTCAGGGTCTTTGCGACCAACTATTTTCCACTTTCCATTAACCTTTTGAATACCAAACAAGCGCGGTGGAAAACCAAAACCAAATTCATGGACTTTCATACCGCTACGCTTAGCCACTACAAAATGCCCTAACTCATGCACAAACACGAGCAGGCTTAGAACTATTAAGAAGATGAGTATTGTAATGATCATATTTTAACTTTCTAAACGGTCATTAATTCTTTTTCTTTGTCTTCAGCGATTTCTTTAATCTGCTTATTATAATTATCTATGGTATCCTGAACTTTTTTTTGAGCAGCTGCAACATCATCTTTAGTCGCA